>JACQQW010000165.1 GCA_016206745.1 Candidatus Omnitrophota bacterium
ATTTAATATATCATTAAATATTAAATCAACCTCTTTGCTAAATTCACTCTGAAAGCACCCCCATTCATCAGGATTCTGCATTAAATATTGCCGTATTTGTTCTGAACGGCCAACATAATATCTAATTCTTTTAAGCAAAGTTAATTGTATTGACTTAAGAGTAGGAGGGCTCATTTTACTATTCCTCATCGTAGCTTCCTTATTTTTGGAATACTTCCTTCATCCTTATTGGAAGGAATGTCCTTTTTATAAACAGGTAATTCTACGACAAATTTTGCCCCTTTGCCTTTTCCTTCCGACTCGGCCCAGACTTTGCCTTTATGGCTGTCTATGATCTTCCTCACCCGGTAAAGGCCAAGCCCCTCCCCTTCGGAGGACCCTTTGGTGGTCACGGACGCTAAAAATATGTCGTCCAATATTTCCGCCGGTATCCCATACCCATTGTCCGTAATTTCTATGCGCACATGATCTTCTTTTCCAGGAAAAACTTCCAGCTTCACAATCTTGGGCCGGCCTTCATTGTGCCCAACCGCGTGCAGGGCATTGAGCGTAAGATTCATGAAGACCTCTTCCAACTGGATCTTGTTCCCCACGATCAGCGGCACATTGGGGCCTGCTTCCACCTGAAAATGGACCCCTTCTTTTTTGACCTGCGGCGTTATGATCTTCAAAAAATCATCCACCGCCCGGGTGATATTCACGGGTTTGAGCTCACCCTTGCCGATCCTGGAATATTCCAGGATCGCCTCAACAATGGCGGAAACCCGCTTGGCGGAATCAATAATAAAATCCAATGTCTTATGAAGCTCATGCCGCAGGGCATCCGGAAGCACAATGCTCTTGTCCTTGTCCAAAACTTCCTTTAAATACTCCGACTCATTGATAATGATGGTATTGGGATTGTGGATCTCATGGGCCAAAGACGCGGCCATCATGTCCAGGGACACCGAACGTTCCTTTAAATCCAGCTCCTCCATGCGGCTTATTTCCCCCGCCCAGTGGCGGCAGTTTTCCATGGCCAAAGCGGTTTGGTCCGCCAGCGTCATCAATACTGATACATCATCCCTGGTAAAAATACGGCCGTTTTTTTTCTTGCCGGCCACGATCATCGCCTGCACTTCATCCTCCATAAGGACCGGCAGGACCAGGGCATCATAAAAACCCGATTTACTTAAATCCCGGGTAATGTCCGTCTTCAAATACGCGTCATTATAATCCACCGGCCGGCGGTATTGCTTTAAATACTCCGCCACGGGAGCATGCATGGAAATTTTCTCCGGTAATACCTTTGGCCGCCCGGCATATTCGGACGCCTGCAAAGAATATTCTTTCTTCTCCTCATCCAATGTATACACCAGCGCGTATTCAACCTTCATCACCGGCGCGATCAAATCGACAATCGACTTATAAACTTTCTGTATCTTCTTGATGCGGTTGATGTCCGTTGCCGCATTGCGCAAAGCGTCCTGGTAACGGCGCTGTTCTTCAAGAAAGCGCCGCTCCACCCGCCGCTGGACATACCGGTAAACAAACGGCCCGGCAGAAGCCAATACACCCATTAAAAGCATTGGGACGATCAAAGGAATTTTTCCCCAGAGCTGATGGTAAATCATAATAGGAATTCCAAACACCAAAATATAAATGAAAAAAAGACTGGTCCGGATAAAAGCAATCTCAATATCCCCCCATAAACGGTATTTAAGGATTGCTATGGCCACGGCAAAGACATAAATTGAAACCAAGGGATTAAGAAAAGGAGGGATTGGTATTCTATACCAAGGAAGAAAATTCGTTATTCCTGCCACGTAACCAATAATTGCCCCTATAAAAACATACAAAATCGGCTTGAGAAATATTCCAGACGCTTTTTTAACCATTTTTCCCATCAGCAGAAAAGAGTACGAGATAATTAAAACAAAATGGACCAAAGCTATATGAAATACAGGGCCTGGTTTAAGCCAAAAAGGAAATACTAAATATGGCTCAATACTATGAGCGTACAAGGGAGTGCACACGGTCAATGCG
>JACQQW010000160.1 GCA_016206745.1 Candidatus Omnitrophota bacterium
AGCCAGGCCAGATACTCCCTGCCCGCGGGGCCCATCTCAAAGGCCACATCAGATTCGTATGATTGTCTAAACGGCGTGGACAGATCTTCGAGAGAGTTCCCGATCACATGAAAGTGACCGTTTAAAAGCGGCATTGGATCCACAAAAAGCACATCTATAGAATAAAAATGTTTGCATAAAAGATACAATGTATAACTCGTTACCGTGTGCGGCCACATGGTCTCCAAGAAAAGATCCGGTTTTAACCGATGGATCAGCGTATTCCAATATTTGAGCAAATCATAATAATACTGAAGCCTTTCCGCAAAACTAAAATTCCACCCCGTAGTATCCTCCAGCAGGTTGAGGCAATTAGACTCATACTTTGAAAGCGCTTCTATAATTTTAGCGTCTACGGGCACAGGCGGGGCTATCCTTGAATAATCGAAACAAGCCCGCCTTATTTCCATTTCGTCTTGAAATACAGCACCGGGATAACGCTCCTTCGCGTATGTCCGCATTTTTTCAGGACAACAAAAGAACACGGGTTCCCATCCATGCCGCCGGTAAAGATAATCGATGATCTTCTGATGTTTATCATCAAACCCGAAATAAACGACTCTTTTTTTCACTGCGTGAACTCCGTTTCAATGTTTATCCTGTGTATCCTTTGCCGATTAAAACATATTTATGTTCCGCGTAGCCTGGTTTCCGCAACGGCGTCAAAACGAAATCACACGACCCTTCCTTGCTGAGGGCCGACGCCTTAAATGACCCGTCAATGCTGTCTCTTGTGATCCTCGATGTTAATTCCCATTCCCACTGTTCATTTCTTTGCCATACGGTCGGGCTGCGGTGCCTGTCAATGACAAAATAAAATCCCCTCTCCATCATCCCGATCCATTGCAGAAACAGCTTGAGGTTTTGAGGGGGCCTGTACAAATAAGCATTGATCCTGTCCACCCCTTCTTCCACAGTCATGCGCTTGAGCCGAATTTCCCGGGCCACATGGTCATTGACCTTGCCGTATCCCCATTTAAGAAACTTAATATAGTCGTGAACGTCGGAATAATTGAAACAGTCAACATCGTTATAATGATCGAAAGTCCTGGTTTGAGGCATAGTCTCATAACCATACAACCGGATCATGTCCTCATGCTGCTTTTTGGAGTCCCACCGCATGTAATTGTTAAGATATATTCCCCGGACGCCGATTTTCTCAATCTCCTTATCATCCGGATAAACAAATGGCGCAACATCATTTTCTTCAACGAAATCCAGCTCGTCCACCAGGTCTTCGGCCTCCAGCCCCATTAAATCATGCTCCTTACGGTATCTCCTGGTCATTTCAACCTCATCAAGGTGGGAAAACATCCCGACCTGATCAATGCCCTGGTGCGCCCCCCAAATGATCAGAGGGATTTTGAATTGAACGGCCATTTGCACAGGGTAAATCGTTTGACCGGCAATGCAGTGCCAATACATGCTGCCGCGCTTGCGCAGCGTGGCGCGGGTGATTTTTTTTACGGTTTGGGGAGAAACGGTCAGTTGATAACAGTCGCAGTCAAACTTGATCTTCAGATACGCCAAATTCCTAATGCCGATATCGGTGTTGTAATGTTTATTGTAGGTCACCAAAAGCGGGTTCATTTTGAATACATTTTTCACTGTATGAACGATGAAATAGGAATCCCTTCCACCGCTGACCGGAACAATGCAGTCATAATTTCTTCCCGAATGGCTGCGGTAATCCTGCAGGATTTCTTTCAATTTTTCCATCCGATCCTGCCAGTCCAGCGTGTCTTTTTCCTCATGCACCCGGCAGCCGGAACACACGCCTTCCTCGTCAAAGGTGATATGCAAGGGGTGGTTTTCCGGATATAAACATCGTTTGCAATATCTCATATGACTTCTTTCTCGATCTTTTCAAAAAGCAAATTCTGCAGATAGCTGTCCGGTTGTTTTCGTAAACGAAAATCATCGCCCAAACAAGCCTGTTCATAATCGGCGTATGTGTTTAAACGAACATCGATCTTGTTTATCCTTAAGAAGGACTTGGTCGTGATCACGCTGTGTTCCGAAAAATGGAAAAAATTGGCGGCCGAAACGGCGGAGGCGTTGGTCTTGGTAAAGACATCCAAAATATGGGCGGGGTTTCCAGCCCCGCCGCTGGCAATGACCGGGATCTTGACGCTGCGGGCGACTAAGTCGATCAACGCCAGGTCAAAACCGCTTTTAGACCCGTCCTTTGCAACGGAGGTCAGATAAATTTCTCCGGCCCCTTGCGTTTCCACCGTCTTGGCCCATGCTACGGGATCCATATCCGTAATGTCCCCTTGCGCCGCATTATACACCCTGTAGTCAGACGGTGAAGAACCCGCCACATCAATGGACACCACAATGCATTGGCTGCCGAACACATGCGCCGCCTCGGCAATAAAACCGGGCGACGTCAGGCAATGGGAATTGACGGCTATTTTATCCGCGCCGAAATTCAGCAAAGCGCGGATGTCCTCGACCGAATTAATGCCTCCGCCCACGGTCAACGGCACAAAACACCGGCGGGAAAAATGTTCAATGAACTCAAATCTCTTGCGGGAGCGGTCCTTGGATGCGGTGATGTCCACCAGAATGATCTCATCAATGCCCCAGGAATTCAAGAATTCCATGGCGATGGCCGGTTTGCCAACGGGCAAATACCTGCAAAAGTTGATGCTTTGAACAACAATCCCCTCCCGCACGATCAATGTGGCTATGAGCCGTCTTTTTAACACAATCAAACCCCCAGGTAATTAAAATAATTCCTGAACAATTTCAACCCGTTCCTCTGGCTTTTCTCCGGATGAAATTGAACACCCGTAATATTGCCTTTGACCACAACGGCGGGCATCCTGAATCCGTAGTCGCAGCGTGCCGCGACGCAATCATCGGCGCAATCCGCATAATAACTATGGTCAAAATAAAAATGCGGCTCTTCTTCCAGACCCGCGAACAAGCTCCTGTGATCATCCACTTGGACCGTGTTCCAGCCCACATGGGGAATCTTGAGCTGAAGAGACCGCGGGATTCCGACCACGTCAAAATCAATCCAGCCCAGGCCCTGATGTCCCGGAGACTCCTGCGAGCTGTTTCCCAGGACCTGCATCCCCAGGCAAATTCCCATGATCGGTTTTCTTTTGGCGCAAACTTCTTCATTGAGAATATCCAGCAAACCGAAGATGTTGAGGTTGACCATGGCCTGTTCAAAAGCGCCCACCCCCGGTAAAATGAGAGCGTCCGCGCCGCGGATGAGCTCATGTTTGCGGGTCACGATATTCTTATAGCCCAGAAACGACAAAGCGCAGGAAACGGAATGGACATTCCCAACACCGTAATCAATGATTACAATCTTACCGCGCGGCATTTACACCTACCGGGTATTTTAATCTCCATGTCCCTCTTGGATCTTTTTCAAATATGTCTTTATTGGTATAAGAATCCACCACTTCCCAAAATTCTTGGGTGGATATTTCCAAATATCTACAAAAATCATCGATGAATTTGTCTGAACATTTTCCATCATACCTTTCGACCAATTTAATCCCTTCATTCCGTGTTATCCTTCCGAGCCGGATCTCTTCGTTTACAATCTCTGTAGTCCTGGCAAAACCAAACTTAAGGTATTTAATCATCTGGTTGACGGTTACAAAATCCTCATCCAGGGCATTAACTCCAAGGGTATCACCGATTTGCTCCGGATGTTCATCGCGAACATCCAATCCGTTAAGCGCAGATAATATTCCATTGTCCCGTTTGGACCATCCCTTCCAGAAATACCCCAGATAAACAACCCTTATCCCGGCGCGCGCCATTTCTTCCTCCGTTGGGTATTGATAACTTAAAATATCTTTTGAAATGACGCCGTCAACACATAACCATGAGGAATCACCTCCGGCCAGAGTGTTGAGCCAGCGCGTCTGGTTTCCATCATACCCCACGGACTGAACGCCAAGTTCACCTATTGTTAAGGCCGGGTTCTCCCCCAAGAAAACCAAAGGGATCTGCCACGCAATGGCTAATCTGGGGGTGCTGGCATACAAAGCCAGTTCCGTCGGCTTGGCCCAATTGCCGTACTTAAAAAATCCGTGCCGCATGTTCTTTTTCCAAATTTGAGGGGCCGGACCCACAATAATCGTATTAAAACCAAGTGTTATCAAATTTTGAACATTGGCCGCCCCCAATTCACACAATTGGTCGGGAGGGTATGTGCAACTCACTAAAAGAGGTTTCATTTTTAACACATTCTTTACAAATAAAGCCTGCCTGGTGCTGTCTTTACCTCCACTAACACCAATAATGCAATCATAGCCCCATGACTTGTTGGCGATCCCAAAACCACAAACTTCTTTCAATTGCCCCGCCCTTGCGTCCCAATCTATCAATTCCGCCGTTGATGCATATTCACAAGCGGGACACATGCCCTCAGCGTTAAACTTTATGTTGGGTCGGGTATCAGGTTGAAGACAAGCTGTACAGTATTTCATCGGAGATTATTTTTCAGCTAAAACTTCCTTTTTGTTGTTCAGAACTTTTCTGATCCCGGCGACAAAATCATCGATATCTTCTTGCGTCAATGGGTAACGGCATATCGGCGTAGTCAGGAGCTCTTCCATGTGCATGCGTTCACATACCGGGGCCAGTCCTTTCGGATAGAAAATGTCTTTGTTCATATGCGGACCCCGGAAAGGAAACCCGCTGTCTCCATAAGCCAATAATTGCTGGTACATCGGCTCCCAATAAATAGGCCTTACATAGCCTGCGGATAAGGGAAGCCCTTCCGCCCGCACCGCTTCCGCGAACTTATTTCTGGATATACCCGCTTGGGCGGCATTAAATTTCATTGGATAAACAAAATAGACGTGTTTTGAATGGCCTTCAACCAACGGGGTCGTGATGACCGGTCTGAATTGCTGCAACTGTTTGGTCAGATACTCCGCCAAACGGATGCGGTGGCTAGTCAACTTGTCTAACTTTTTAAACTGTGCTATGCCCACCGCAGCTTCCAGTTCCGTCATTCTGTAATTGTATCCAATGATCCCGGCAATGGTTTGGACGGGATACTGTTCCACCACAACTTCGCCGTGGTTCCTGACTAAGCTTACTCTCTTTGCCAGTTCATCGTCATTGGTAATGACAATGCCGCCCTCACCGGTCGATATTGTTTTGTTCTGGTTAAAACTGAATACTCCCATATCACCGATGGTCCCTATGTGTCTTCCTTTATATGTACTTGCGGGCGCCTGGGCCGCGTCCTCAATGACTTTAAGATTGTGTTCCCTGGCAATGCGCATAATCTCATCCATTGGGGCCGGACATCCGAAAAGATGCACAGCAATGATCGCCCTGGTTTGAGGGGTTATACATTCTTTGATTGCTTTCGGATCTATATTAAAAGTATGCTCATCAATATCCGCGAATACCGGGATGGCATTATGCATCACCACCGCTGTTGCGGACGCGCACATCGTGTAGGGCGTTACGATAATCTCATCGCCGGGGTTAAGATTGATGGCAGCGACTGCCGCATGTAATCCCGCGGTGGCGGAATTGACCGCCAGGGCATGCTTGACCCGGTAATATTGCTTAAAAAGGTCCTCCAACGTCCTGACTTTCTCGCCTCCCATGAATTTTTCCCCGGGCGATGCCAGAAATCCCGACAATACCTTGCTGTCGATCACTTCCATGACCAAACACTTCTCCTCTTCCCCAAAATCCTGCTGCGGGGCAAATTCTTTATTTCTGACTTTGTTACCGCCCAATAAAGCTAAATTTGCCATACATGGTCCTTTTATTTCGATTCTATGGTATATGTCCTGTCCTTCAGCGGCAGGCCGACCGTTTTATTCCCTGCCTGCGCGGACAGATGAAAAGCGCTTATGATTTCCAAGGCCTTCACCCCGTCGTCACCCGAACAGACGGGTTGGGCCTTGGTGTTTAAACAATCTATAATATTATTCACGGCATTCTTGAACATGGCGGGTCTGGAAAAAACAATGGGGGCTTGCGCAGGCATAAGTTCATTAAGTCCCTTATATCGCCGGCTTTCAACCGGGCGCCAATGACTCAAGTTGAACCCATTGTTTTCTATTCTGATGCGGCCCTTGGATCCATAGATGTCGAACTCAAAAACCAGATAGTCCTTGATGTCCATGGATTGAACGCACACAGATATATTGTTCTCAAAAATCATATACCCGTCCATGTCCGGGTCCTTTTGATCCGGACCGCCCTTATACCATGCCGTCACGGTCTTTGCATCCCCAAATAACATTCTCAGCGCGTCAAACATATGACACCCTGTATTGGCAATGCCGGCATTATAATAACAACTCACCTGCCCAATGTTCCCCAGGTGACCTTGCTTAATATAACCCTTAAGCTTTATGTACAGATCATCCCATCGCCGCCGGTGGTTAACAAACAGCGCGATATTATTATGGTTTGCGATGTGCACCATTTTATCGGCGTTTATAAGCGAATCGGAAATTGGTTTTTCACAAAAGATCACCTTGACCCCGCGTTTTGCCGCTTCCTCCAGTATTTCCAGATGAGTGGTGTTCCATGCGCATATGCTAAGAACATCGATGTTTTCCTTCGCCAATAATTCTTTGTGATCTTTATATAACCTGGATACCCCCCAACGCCTGCCGAACTTATCCAGCTTGTCGGGTGAAAGGTCTGCGGCGGCGATTAAGTCAATGCCGGGATTATCCGCGTACGCGCCCGCATGCGTGGATATGCCATAATTTTGCCTCATCAAAGGGTCATCGTCAAAATCACCGGCGATCCTGCCGCATCCAATAATGGCCGCCCTGTATTTTTCCCTCTGCCCCATGATCAATTCTTTCTCCCGGCCACTTTAATATTGACAACGTTCCTATTGATTTCAACCAAATCCGGCCGGCGCTCAAACAGGTCAAGGATATCTCCATAATCAAAGCATGGATTTTGATCGTATAATTCTTTGTATATGTTCTCGATCAAATTAAAATCTTCCGGGTAATCCACCACCAACCGCAAATCAGGCCGGCGGTATCTGCCCTTGGCCTCAATATTTAAAAGCTTATATTGTTGCGGGTGTTCATAAATATATAAAGAAACATTCTCTCTGTCCGGCGGATCATTTGTTGTATTTGCCACTTCTTCCAGGGTCTTGGTGGTGAATAATTTCGCATCCAGGCCAAAAGGAAGTGTCTTGGTTAAATGGCAGCCCACATAATCCACGTCGCTGCCTAAAAAGGCCTGTATCTGCCTGTCGATGGTCCCGGGATCAATGACCGGGCAGTCCCCGCAGGTTTCAACGATCAGGTCAATGTCATATTTTTTCGCAGCTTTCAGGACCCTGTCCAGCACGTCCTGAGAACTTCCTTGGTAATGGCCAATCCCCATGTCCATGGCCAAATCGGCAACAGGCTGGTCCTGCGGCTGGTCTGTCGTTGCCAGCACAATAATGTCCGCTGATTTCACTCTTTTTAACCGTTCAATCATGCGCGCCAGCATCGGTTTTCCGTGCAAGGGTTTTAATACTTTCCCCGGCAATCGGGTAGCGCTCATCCTGGCTTCAATGGTTATCCCGATCTTTCTTTTCTTTTGCACTTTGCCTCCCTGCCTGTCCATTTTTAGATCAAATCTTCCCATTGAACGACTTCATCGGGGGACATGTCCCTTTTCAATCTGCGTCCAACCACATATCTTGCCTCATCCGGGCGTATGCCGCTTTCGGGGCGCTTAAAAGTAAAATCATCACAAGTCAGGACATGGTCTTTCTTCAGATCCATTTTAGTCACGATGCTGCGCCTGAATTTTATTTTCTTTTCCTGCTCGAGCTTCCCGATCGTGCGCCGGCGCGAACCCAATGCCTTGACCACGTTGTGTGATTCCTCAACGATCATTTTCATTTCCAGGGGGTCGGCGGAGATCGCATGGTCCCAACCAGGCAGGTCTTTATCGATGGTAAAATGTTTTTCGATCACACAGCTGCCCAAAGCAATGGAAGCCAGGGGGATCGCCACCCCCTTGGTGTGGTCAGAGAACCCGACCGGATGCCCAAATGCCTGGCGCAGCATAGGGATATTATTCAAATGGATGTCTTCATAGACCGGAGGGTATATGGCGATGCAATGGAGCAAAATGATCTGACGGTTACCCGTAGATTCTATGGCATTTACGGCATTCTCGATTTCAGCCAGTGTCGCCATTCCTGTGGACATGACAACCGGCTTGCCCTTGCCGGCGACATGCTCAAGAAATAATAAGTTATTCACATCCATGGACGCTATCTTATAGAACGGCACGTTCAGCTCTTCCAGCAGGTCAGCTTCTTCATTTGAAAATGGCGTGGAAACAAACGTTATACCCGCGCCCTCGCAATGTCTTTTTAATTCGATGTGCTGGTCCCGCCGAAGATAATATTTTTCCACCATCTCTTTCAATGATCCAAAATGTTTCTTGGATGAATCATTGTATTTCTGGTTCCGGTCGTATTCTTCCCGCGCAATCAACGAATCCGGCGTCCACGACTGGAATTTGACCGCATCACAGCCGCAGGATTTTGCCGCATCGATCATTGTCCTGGCCAAATCCATGTCGCCGTTATGATTAGACCCTATTTCCGCAATAATATACGGAATATCAAAATCTTTGACCTCTCGATTCCCCAATTTAATCATCTCAACTCCTTTAAAAGAATTTCTTCCGCGCCCCGGTCAATCATTTTCCTGTTTGCAATCGGCTTGGCGGGATTCCCAAGATAAACCTTCCAGGCCTGGGTGGATTTTCTGATTACGGACAAAGCGCCGACGCTGGAACCCTCTAAAAGAGTGCATCCGGGCAAGATAATGGAACCGCTGCCAACGATAACATGTTTTTGGAGCTTTACGTGGCCTCTCTTTATCTTAGCGTATTTCTTGGGCACTGTCGGATTAGTGAATGCTCCGCCCGAATAATCATCGGTTGCAGAGTATATTCTTACACCTTGAGACAGCCCTGAAAAATCCTCCAAAGTTATACCGGACGATCCGGAAAGATAACACCCCACTCCAATATGAACAAAATTTCCTATGAAAATTCCGACTCCTCCGGAAATAATGGTTGCGTAGCTGTCTATCCTGACATTTGATTTTATGGATATGGTTTCAAGGTTGACGATCGTGCAATTCTTTGCGATCAACACATTCTCTCCCAATGATTTGAATCCAAATTTCTTTAAATCCGCGTCCGTGTAATAGCCAGAATCAAATGGGGTATTCATTAATTGATTTTCCCCACCCAATTTTTATCGTCCTTATTTACTCTACGCGCAGGATTACCAACATAAATCCCCCGTTTACCGATGGACTGCGTCACGACACAACCGGCCCCTATGACCACATCGTCTCCAATATGGACATTGTTGACCACCACGCTATTGCTTCCGATAAAAACGCGATTCCCTATGCGGCAATCCCCATTGACAATACTCCCGGTTGAAATTTGGGAATGGTCGCCTACTTTGGCATCATGCTCGATTAAAGCTAATGTATTAATGATGCAATTCTTGCCCACACACACACCCGGGCTTACGATGGCCTGATGCATCACGATTGTCCCCTCCCCGATACTGGAACTTTTTGACACATGCGCCAAAGAGGAAATGATCAGAGGAAACATTGCGCCTAATGTTTTAAGATATTCAAACTTTTCTATTCTTCTCGAAGGATTTTTTATAAACCCGATCGTAATCAAGAAGTCTTTATATTGGCCCATCAGATTTACCA
>JACQQW010000159.1 GCA_016206745.1 Candidatus Omnitrophota bacterium
GAATTTTCCCGCGAAACGCACTTCACGGTTTAAAAGAAATCCGAATTTATTTTTGACCAGCTCGATCATTTTCAAGTGCAGGTCGTAGACGTCCTGGGCGGTGCAATGAGGGCCTTTGATGATGATATTGGCGTGCTTGTTGAAAATGTGCGCGCCGCCGGAGCTGAGGCTTTTGCCGCCGGCCTGCTCCAGGAACCATCCCGCGGCCTGGCGTTGTCCGGCTTTTGAAGTCGCTCCCACATTGCGGAAGAAACTGCCGGCGCAGGGGTGGGTGCTGAGGTTTGGGTGTTTTTCCGCCCGAATGCGCAGGATTTGGGCGCGTTCATGGGCCAGGGCAATGGGATCGCCGGGTTTAAGCGCGAAGGTGGCTTCCATGACAATGTCGTCGGTTTCTTTCAGGCGCGAATGGCGGTAAGAAAAGGCAAAATATTCAGGCCCGACCGTCTTTGTGTTTCCTTGTTTGTCCAGGATAAGCGCTGATTTTAAGACATCGCCAACCTGTTTGCCCCAGGCCCCGGCATTGCCTGCCACCGCGCCGCCCACCGTCCCTGGAATTCCGCAGGTGTACACCAACCCTTCCAGTCCTTCTTCTACCGTAAATAAAGCCAGGGCGTCTAATTCCGTACTCGCTGCCACACGCACATCATTGCCCTCGCGTTCTATTAAAGGGGTGGAGGATACATAGCGGATGACCGCTACATCGAGACCAGCGCCGGAAATGACTAAGTTCGATCCGCCGCCGATGAGAAGAAAAGGGGTGTTCTCTTGGGCCAATTGGCGCACAGTGCTTTGAAGGGCATCCGGTGTAGCGCATTCAACCAAATACCGGCATGGCCCGCCCAGTTGAAAGGTAGTAAATTGGGCTAATGGAATTTTTGAACTCCCCCTAACCCCCTCTTTTAAAAAAAGAGGGGGGATGGCGATTGGGTTCATAAGATCACCGGGGTTTGAGGGCCATAGACCCATTTGGAAGTTCCATCGATAAAGAATTCTTTTTTCCAGATTAAAAGGCGCTGTTTGATTTCTTCGATGACGTACCGGCAGCCCTTAAAAGCATCGTCTCTGTGGCCGGCCCAAACGCCGATCCATACGGCGGTTTCACCGGCATTGACTTTGCCGATGCGCTGAATGCATACGGCATGCGTGATGGAAAAGAGTGAATAGGCCTCTTTGATGATTTCTTCCCCTTCTGTTTTACAAGCCGGCGTGTCGGCAATATACAGCAAGGCGTTGACCCGCGCATTGCCCTGCGCGTCGCCCCTGACAATGCCTTCAAAACTGGCCAATGCCCCGTTTTGAGGGTTTGCGTAAGCGGGGGGATTGATGGGGTTTTCTTGAAGAATGAACATTTTAGTATGTCACCTTCACAACGCCGGAAATGATTTTACACTGGCAGCCCAGGCGGTGATTGCGGTCCATGGCCAAATCCGATTCTTCCTTGTTTAATTCACCCAGGTTTTCCGCGCCTTCTAAGATTTCAATCTGGCAGGTGCCGCAGACGCCGGAATTGCAGCTAAAGGGGATGCCGGCGCTTTCGCAGGCTTCCGCGATTTGTTTGCCGTCGGGCACTTCGTATTCAATATTATCGATGATTAATTTGGCCACGATTATTCCGTAAATTGCAACACCGGGAACACGATGTTCTTTTCCGGATTTTGAAATTCATGCACCAGCACATCAGGATGATGGGCTTTGATCTTGGCAATGATCTCATCGACTAAAAACCGGGGCACGGAGGCGCCGGAGCTCAGGCCGATTTTAGTTTTATTTTTGAAAATAGAGCAGTCTAGTTCCACCGCTGTATCGATGATATGGCTTTCAATGCCCGATTGTTCGCCGGTTTCCCGCAAACGGTTGCTGTTGGAGGAATGCGGTGACCCGCAAATAATAATTATGTCACAAAAGGAAGCCATTTCTTTGACCGCGTCCTGGCGGTTTTGGGTGGCATAGCAAATGTCCGATCGGGGCGGGCCGATGAGTTTGGGAAATTTCTTTTTTAGTTTTTCGATGATCCCTTTGGTCTCATCCACCGACAGGGTCGTTTGGGTGATGTAGGACACTGTATTATTGGGGTCAATGTTCAGGCCGTCCACATCATCTTCATCTTCGATAATGTGCAACAGATCAGGGCGGACATAGCCGGAGGTGCCGATCAATTCCTGGTGCCCGACGTGACCAATGAGCACGGTATCAATATTTTGTCCGGAAAATTTCACCGCTTCTTTATGCACCTTGGTCACCAAAGGACAGGTGGCATCGACGAATTTAAGTCTGCGTTGACGCGCTTTATGAATAATTTCCTGGGGCACGCCATGGGCGCTGAATATGATACGGCTTTCCTGGGGCACCTCTTCGAGGTCTTCCACAAAAATGACCCCGCGGGTCTTCATGTCACTGACCACTGAAGTATTGTGGACGATGTCATGATAGACGTATAAAGGAGAGCCATAGGTCGAGAGTGCCAATTCAACGATATCGATGGCGCTGGCGACCCCCGCGCAAAAACCCTGGGTTTTGGCTAAATAAATATCCATTACTTGCAATTCTATGGTTGGTTTCCTATAATACGCCGTAAATTATATCATCTTTATTAAACCTGTAAATTTAAATCATGCCTCTACTCGTCCGTCGGAAAACTCCCGCTGTTTTGATCGGCCATTTGCCTTTAGGCAGTGAACATCCGGTGCGCATCCAGTCTATGACGGACACGCCCACCGCGGATGTTGAGGCCACTTTAAAACAAACCAGGGAACTGATCGAAGCCGGTTCCGAGCTGGTGCGTTGGACAATCAATGACCATGAGGCGGCCAAAGGCGCGGCGCAGGCCATTAAACGCCTGCGGGCCGAAGGCATCAAGACCCCGATCATCGGTGATTTTCATTTTAACGGGCATACTTTATTGAGTAAAAATCCGCAAACCGCCCGATTGCTGGATAAATACCGCATCAATCCGGGCAATGTGGGCAAAGGCCGCCAGCATGACGATAATTTTGCCCAGATTGTGAAGATCGCCATCAATAACGGCAAAGCCGTGCGCATCGGCGTCAACTGGGGATCGCTGGACCAGGAATTATTGACCGGGTTGATGGATGCCAATGCCAAGTTATTGAATCCCAAAGAATTTAGTGAAGTCACCCGCGAGGCCATGGTGCACAGCGCTTTGCGTTCGGCCGAATACGCGATGAAGTTGGGACTGCCAAAAAATAAACTGGTCTTGAGCGTGAAGATGTCCGTACTGCAGGACATGATAGCGGTATATCAACGCCTGGCCCAAGAATGCGATTTTGCATTGCATTTAGGTTTGACGGAGGCAGGGGCTGACATGAAGGGCGCGGTTTCCAGCGCCGCGGCGTTGGCCATTTTATTGCAACAGGGCATCGGCGATACCATCCGTGTTTCCCTGACCCCGCAGCCGAATGTGACGAGGGCCAAAGAAGTGGAAGTGTGTAAAGAAATTTTACAGTCCATGGGATTTCGTTATTTTTCTCCATCGGTAACCAGTTGTCCCGGTTGCGGGCGCACCAGCAGCGATTATTTTCAATATCTGGCCCGGGACGTCAACGCGCACATCAAATTGAACATGCCGGTGTGGAAGGACAGGTATCCTGGTGTGGAGCAATTAAAGATTGCGGTGATGGGCTGTGTGGTCAACGGCCCCGGCGAAAGCCGCCACGCTGATGTCGGCATCAGTTTACCGGGCGCGTCCGAAACGCCCATTGCGCCGGTTTACGTTGACGGCAAAGAATTCATAACGCTTAAAGGAGAGCGCATTAAAGAGGAGTTCATTGTCATCCTGGAACAATACATTCAAAATAAATATCAATACAAAGGGGGGAAGTATAAATGAGAAGATTATTATCAGCGGTCATTTTGTCTTTATTAATGGCCTTCTCAACGGTGGCATCGGTTTCTTATGCCGAACCAGGGACTGCGGCAGTTCCCAAATCCAAAAAAATCAAAGGGCAAATTAAAGCAACCAAGAAACTCCACACCAAAAAGCACCGCCATCATAAACGGCAGGCGGTCAAGCTCAAAAAAGCCAAAAGAGCAACTAAGGATTAAGATAATGATTTTAGAACGTCGATGACTTCTTTATTGTGGCCTTCAGGTTTGACATTGGAAAAAATTTTGGCGATTTTGCCGTTTTTATCGATGATGACTGTTGTTCGCGCCACACCCATGTATTTTTTTCCATACATGGATTTTTCCACCCACACGCCATAATCCTGGCAGATTTTCTTATCTTCATCGGCCAGCAAGGGGAAGGGCAATTGGAATTTGGCAATGAACTTGTCATGGGACTTTACGGAGTCGGGACTGACGCCTAAAATGACCGCGCCTAATTGTTCGATTTTTTTAAAACTGTCCCGGAACCCGCATGCTTCGACCGTGCAGCCGGGAGTGTCGTCTTTGGGATAGAAAAATAAGACCACATTTTTGCCGCACAGATCTTTTAAATTTCTAAAATCCGGGGCTTGATCGCCTTGTTTAATCATATTTCCTCCAGGCTTTGGTTGTGCTGTCATAAATTTCTTTGACCCGCAGTTGTTCGGCCAGGCCGTCTTCCACCGGCCAGGCGGTGGCTTCCAATTTATTGCCGTCCAAATCATAAAAGTACAGAGACCAGCTTTTAGGCCGTTTTTTAGCATATTCAATTCTGACGCCATTGGCTTCCAGGTGTTTGATCATCGGTACAAAATCATGGGCATGCACCCGGAAGGAAAAATGATTGGCCCCCAATCCTTCATGGGCAAAGGGATGGTTATGGGACAAGTCTTTGGCTTGAATAATGCCTAATAGCGACGGTCCGCAATCCAGAAAATATTCGACACCGGGCTTGGAAGGCTCACGGGTGGTGATTTTTAAACCGATGACTTTGGTATAAAATTCCACGCTTTTATCCAAATTCCGCACATTAAAAGCGACATGGTCAATGCCCTGGATTTTGATCATAAGGCTTGTTTCCGTTCAATGTTGCGTTTATTAAATATCAGATATTCCTTATATCCGGCGGTTTTGGCTAAATCCACCGCTTCTTTAAAGTTCTTGCCCACATCGCCCGGGGTGTGGGCATCGGAACCAAAGACCAGCGGCACGCCTGCCGCGCAATAAATATTCAAATGTTCTGCGCAGGGGTACATTTCCTTGATGGGTTTGCGCAAACCCGAGGTATTGATTTCAATGGCCACCCTGCATTCTTTGAACACTTGCGCGGTGGCTTTGACTTGCGCGCTCATGTCAACGGTGGCGCGGTGGCCGAATTTTTTGGGCAAATCGCAGTGGCCGATGGTATTAAACAGGCCGGTTTGCGCGCTTTGACGCAGGAGCCTGAAATATTCCCGCCAGATATTATTGATGTCCTGGGTTTTCCAATGTTCAATGGCAGCCGGGTCATCCACGGCCCAGCCATTGACATAATGGACAGATCCGATAATGTAATCATAGGGATAGGCATCGATGATGGCCTTGGTCTTGGCCTCAAAGCCAGGGATAAAATCCGCTTCCAGGGCATATTTAATGGTGATCCGGCCTTCGTATTTTGCTTTCACTTCATCGATCAAGCGGTGATATAAAGGAAGCTGGCGTAAATCCATGGTCACGCCCGGCAAACGCTCATGGACCATGGGGGCGTGGTCAGAAAATCCGATCTCTTTAAGCCCGGTATCAATGGCGTGCCGGACATATTCGTCCAGGCTGCCTGTGGCATGCCCGCAGAGAGCGGTGTGCATATGGTAATCTGCATAGGGTAACATGGGAAGGGATTATAGCAAGTAGTATTGTCATTAGCAAGGGCATGTGTTATTATTGAATTTATATGGAACAATATTACCGCAAAATTATAGAAGGTATAGGAGAAGACCCTGACCGGGAAGGCTTGGTAAAAACGCCCTTCCGGGCCGCCCGGGCGTTTGAGTTTATGACTCAGGGGTATAAAAAGAATCTGCAGGACATCGTCAATAATGCCATTTATGCTTCTAAGAATGATGAAATGGTGATCGTCAAAAACATCGAATTATATTCTTTATGCGAACATCATTTATTGCCGTTTTTTGGCCGTGCCCATGTGGGGTACATCCCCAAGGGCAAGATCATCGGCCTTTCCAAAATAGCCCGTATTGTGGACATGTATGCCCGGCGTTTGCAAGTGCAGGAGGACCTGACCAGGCAGATTGCCAGAAGTTTAATGGATGTGACCCATGCCTGGGGCGTGGGTGTGGTGATCGAGGCCCAGCATTTGTGCATGATGATGCGGGGCGTGGAAAAACAAAATTCAGTCATGAAGACGTCCTGCCTCCTGGGCTCTTTCCGTGACAAAGAAGCCACCCGTAAAGAATTTTTGACTTTGATCCAATGACACCTTCCCGGTCCAAAGCAGTTTTTATTACCGGCGCGGCCAAACGTTTAGGCCGGGCCGTGGTTTTGCATTTGGCGGACCAGGGTTATAATGTCGCCCTTCACTATAATACCTCCAAGGCCGAGGCCATGCACACCGCCCAGGCCATTTATAAAAAGGGAGTGCATTGTGAACTGTTTGCCTGCGACCTGGCGGATGAGGGGGCGGTATTACAGCTTTTGCCCAAAGTCCACAAGGCTTTTCCCGGCTTGAGTGTTTTGATCAACAGCGCTTCCATTTTTATCCCGGACCGGTTTGGAGATGAGGATTTGACTTTATTTAAGGCGCATTGGGACATTAATTTTAAAGCGCCTTATGTTTTATCCTGCGCCTTCAGCCGGCTGGTAAAGCAGGGGCAAATCATTAATTTTATCGATCGAAACACCACCAGGCACAGCACCACCTGGTATCAACCCACAGGCAGGTGGGCCGCGGCCAGTGCC
>JACQQW010000166.1 GCA_016206745.1 Candidatus Omnitrophota bacterium
CCAGTTCTTTTTTAATGGCTACTGAGATTTCCACCATTTCCGTCGAGTCGATGTCCAGGGATTCATCCAGTTTGGCGCCGGGGATGATTTCGTTTTCTTTGATATCAAGCGCTTTCTTAAAGATGGCCTTGATTTTGCTTTCAAGATCAGTTTGGGTTTGCATATGATGGTCCTTTCTGTAAAACCAAAACACAATTAATGCCGCCGCGGCCGCGGTTGATGATCAAGGCATTCTTAATAGCCTTTTCCCGCGCTTTATTGGGACAATAATCCAAATCACATTGGGGGTCTGGCGTCTTATAGTTGATCGTCGGCGGCACAGTTGAATGCTCCATGGCAAGCACCGTGGTGACGACATCCAGGGCCCCGCAGGCGCCGAGCATATTGCCAAAAACAGATTTCGGCGCGGACACCGGAATATTTCTGGCATGGCTGTTAAAAACTTGTTTAATGGCCTTTGTTTCGGTGATGTCTCCGATCACCGTCCCTGCCCCATCGGCACAGATATAATCAATGTCTTTGGGCGCAAGCCCGGCATCGTCCAAAGCCAGCTGAATGGCCTTGGCCAGTTGTTTGCCGTCCGGTGCCGGTTCAATGCGATTGACGCCATCCGTGGTTGTGCCGTACCCAATAATATTGGCGTAAACACGCGCCTTGCGTTTACTGACCCGCGCCTGCGGTTCCAAGGTCAAGACCCCCGCCCCCTCGGCAATGGCCAAACCATCGCGGTTTTTATCAAAGGGCCGGTACGCTTGGCCCGGATTATCATTGTTCTTACTCAAAACCCCTGACGTATTGCAGCACAACAATGCATAGGGCGTCACCGGCGCCTCCATGCCCCCCGCTAAAATAAGGTCGCATTTGCCGCGATTGATAGTGCGTGCCGCGTAGCCAATGGCCATCAAAGAACTGGCCCGATCCGCGACAATGGTTTTGCTAAACCCTTTGATACCGTAATGGATGGAAATTTGCCCCTGCGGGGCCGCAGGAAACCAAGCCGAGGCCATAAACGGGCTGACCCCTTCGCGGCCTTCAAGGTACATGTCCTGCAATTCGGTTTCGGCGTACAACCAGCCGCCCAAGGCATTGCCCATAAAAATCCCCACCCGCTTTAAATCTTCATCGGACAAATGAATGTCCGCGTCCTCAAGACCCATTTGAGAAGCGACCAGTGCCATGTGCGAAAACAAATCGATTTTCTTTAATAAACGGGAAGAAATATTGCTGTACGCTTCCAATTCCTGGACATGCCCCGCAATCCGTGAAGGGTACAAGGAGGCGTCAAAACGCCCGATGCGCTCCACCGCGCTACGCCCCGCTTTGACATTGGACCAAAATACCCGTTTGTCAATCCCCGAAGGAGAAATGACGCCCAGACCCGTGATCGCGATGGGTTGCATTTTTTATTTATCCTTTATAGCGTTGTAAAACCATGGCGGAATGAATGCCGGAAAAACCGCTGGACGTTTTTAGAATACAATCGACCCGTTTTTGAATGGCTTCGTTTGGAATATAATACAAATCGCATTGCGGATCCGCTTCTTCCTGGTTAATGGTCGGCGGCAAAATATGGCGCTCAAACATCAATGAACTCAATGCCAGTTCAATGCCATTGGCCCCGGCCAGGGGATGCCCGATCATGGATTTTACCGACGATATCGGCAATTTATAAGCGTATGGACCAAGCGCCATCTTATAGGCGCTGGTCTCAAACACATCATTCTGGCGGGTGGATGAACCATGGGCGCTGATATAATCGATTGTTTCCGCTTTAATTCCGGCATCTTCCATGGCCAAAGTAATGCTGTCCGCCATGGCGTCCCCTTCCGGAGGCAAATCCGTCATGTGATAGGCATTGCACGTGGTGCCAAAACCCGTCAACTCGCAATAAATCCGCGCCCCGCGGTTTAAAGCATGGTTTAATTCTTCCACCACCAAAAGCCCTGCCCCCTCAGAAATGACAAAACCATTGCGTTTATTATCAAAGGGACGGCTGGCCTTGGACGGGTCATCATTATGCACGGAAAGCACATTGACCGTGTCAAAAGCGCCAAATGTGATGGGTGTAATCGGCGCCTCCGAAGCCCCGCAGATCATCACATCCGCGTCACCATCCTGGATGGATTCAAGCGCAAAACCGACTGAATCCGTCCCGGCTGTACACCCGGTTGAAATCGTATTGCAAATTCCCTGAAGGCCGTATTTCGCGGCGATTTCGCTGGAAGGCGTGTTGAACATGGCCGCGTCATACAAATCCGGACGGACAATGAGCGGGTTGATCGGCTTTGTGCCGCTGGCGGTCACCAAAGCGAATTCTTCTTCCATATATTTGGTGCCGCAAATGGCATTGGCCAAAGACACTCCCATGCGTTCCATGTCGACTTTTCTTAAATCCAGGCGCGCATCTTCCAGGGCCATGCGCGCCGCCACGCAGGCAAATTGCACATAACGATCCATGCGTATGGCTTCCTCAAAACTCAAACCCAAAGCAATGGGGTCAAAATCAGAGACCTGGGCCGCGATTTTAGTGTTAAAAATCGACACATCAAATTCCGTCACGCGGCGCACCGCGGAAACACCTTTGATCATAGCGGAAAAGCAGGCATCATTGCCAATGCCATTGGGGGCGATGGTGCCGACACCTGTAATAACAACACGGCGTTTTGTATTCATACTATTAAACCTTTTTGGCAATTGAAGTAGGAACATTAGGGCTATCGGGATTAACATCTAAACTGCGTTTGAGTGGATGAATCACTAAGTCCATGTCTTCCATCGGAATAACACCCAGTAAAGCTTCATCTCCCATCACCAAAGCCCCGGCAAATCCAGTGCGATTTTTAAAATGTATCTGCACGGGACCGGCATACGGGACCAGCTTTCTTGTCCCATCCGCCAAAGAGATTTCTTTCTGTTCAACGATTTCTAATTTTAACTGTAATCGAATATGCTCTGGAATGCATAAATGAAATGCCCCGGAGTCAACCAATGTGGTTATTTCTATAGGAGCTAATTTGGGCTCCCTTGGATTCTTTAAAACAATCCTAGCATATACAAGTCCCATAAAATCCTCCTTAATGCCTTAATGTTTCATCCATCAAATTATTATGACTGCCGATGACCTGCCAAATTTTCAACTCCGGGTCCTTTTTCCAGGTCATGGTGTAACGGCGGATCACCCGTTTGCCGCCCTCGGCATTGATCTCAACCGTAAAAATGAAATACTGCAAAATGACGATATCGCCGTGGAGCTTCATTTGAATGGGGCGCAATTCGCAGATGGCGATATTGGTGGTCTTGGTCCAGAATCCAACCCACTTCTCCAGCCAGGGACGGTCAACCGGTATGGGACTTTCATGGCCGTAACCGATCATACCGGGATGAATATATTTAATGAATTCATCCACACGTTTATTGATCAAATGGTCCCAATGCGTTTCCAGGCAATTCCAAACTTCACGCTCTACCGCCCCCCAGTATTCCGGGATCCACGATGATAATTTCGATGATGGCATATCTTTCCCCCTACGAATTAAACGCCTTTTTTACATCATCCACTGTGAAAAACTTGCCGCTGCGTTCGACTTCATGCACCATGTCCACGGCTTTACGGTTGAGCAGTGCCGGCAACTTGAGATGGCCGGCGATCTGCGCCACTTCGCCGTTGATAAAATCAATTTCACTGTCCTTGCCGCGCAAAATGCTTTGCAAAATAGAACCGTATAGCGGTTCTTTGCTTAAACCGGTCAGGGTTTTATGGATGATCCCGGCGGCCTGCTCCAAGGGCATATTGGCCAGCCCCAAAATACGTTCCCTGGGAAAATCCGGCATGGACGTCAATTCAATCTTCGCCGCCTGGATAATATCAACCCCTTCTTTGAGTAACATCACGCTCAAACGGCACAAGCCCATGTCCGCGAAAACTTCCTGCATGGATTTGCCTATCAGCGCCGGGATACAATTATTGAAATTCACAAACAGCTTTAAATACTTTTGTCCCGTGATGTCTGTGGAAACCACGGTCTTAAAAGCCTTGCCCAAGACTTCGGCGACTTTGTGGGTGGTCGGATCCACCGGCGTAAAAGGACGACCGATGATCCAGTCGCCCTCGAAATTAAAAGTGATCTCCCCTGGCTTGACATAGGTGGCGCCGAACATCACGATGCTGGACAATTGGCGTATTTTATCAAAATGACTGCTCAATAAATTGTCCGCCTGTACCCCGTTTTGGCTGGTCAAGATCAAAGATGTTTCTAAAAATTCGCTGTTGAGCTCAAACGCCTCCTCAATGTCCTGGGTTTTGACGGCAAAAATGACCAGGTCATAGGGCTTGTCCAGTTTGGCCATAGCGGGAACTCGGATGGTTTCCCTGCCGCGCGCCCCGTGCATAGTCAGACCTTCGCGGTTGACCGCGTCAACTTGTTCTGGCCGGCCAACCAGAACAATGTCTTCTCCGGCTTTCTTAAGGCAGGCGGCAACCACGCCACCAATGGCCCCGGCTCCAATGACCGCAATGTTCATAATCAGGAATATTTCTTGTAATCGAACCCGACTTCATCCATGATACGGACCATGAGGGAATAAAACGCCTTTGGCACTTCCGTCATAAAAGCGGACACAATATCGCACTCCTGCACCTGGGCCGCGCCCCGGCTTAAAGCATTTTGCTCCGCTTTCTTATTGACCACTTCTTTGGCCAGCCCTCTGTGAAAAAGGGGGATAAGGTTGAGCATCTTATTGTATTTGGCCAAAGCCACCGGATCCCATTGTATCGTTGTCACAACACTGACCATAATCACCTCGATGCGGACACGCGGGAATTGGCTTCCCATTTGGAAATATTGTTCATGAAGTCTTTGACGCACAATTTCACCCGCATGTCATAATCGCTTTCCATGATGCGGTGTATGCGTTCCGGCTTGGAATAGTACTCGCGCATGCACCAGGAACCCAAACGGCCAATGTCTTCAATGGACAAAGAGTCCGTCGGCACGACCGGGTGCTGGAAGTCCCAATCTTTCAAATTGATGGTATCAGGATCAAACCATCCTTTTTGAATGCCATAACGCCAGTCCGGCGAATTGGGCACCGGGGTCAAATAATCCAGGGCAAAAACGTCCGGGTCGATTGCATCGGCCACGCGCAGGCGGTCCTTGATTTTTTCTTCCGTGTCTTCACACAGGCCGATCAGGACCGTGCCAACGGTGCCGATGTTTTGTTCACGCAAGATTTGTATCGTTTTCCTGATTTGGTCGATGGTCACGCCTTTGCCGGTCTTCACCAATTGCGCATCGGACTCGACTTCCACTCCGGTCAATGCCATGAACAAGCCCGCCTTACGCATCAAAGGCAGGATGTCATGCTGGGAAATCCATTGGTCGGCGCGGCCCAAACACACCCAGCCGATTTTATTGCCCCGTTTGATTTTCTCCTCACAGAATTCAACCATGGCCTTGGTGTCACTGTTAAAAGCATCGTCCTGCATGACCACCGTGGTGATGCCGTATTTCTTCTCCAGCACTTCCAGTTCATCCACTATGCGCTTACCGGAAAGCCCGCGCCAGGAGGTGAAATCTTTGGCCGCGGAACGGCTGTCGTACAAGGCCCATTCATAACAAAAATGGCATTTGCCCGGACAGCCGCGGGAAGTCATCAATTCCGCGAATGGCTTCCAATAGGTGTGCCCGACATATTTGTCCATGGGGAACAAATCATATGCCGGCATGGGCAAAACATTAAGGTCGGGAATCAAACCACGGTGCGGGCCGACTATGACCGTGCCCTCGTCTTTCCTGGAAACCAGACCGGGAATGTCCTGCGGGTCTTTGGTCTTTGTTTTTAAATTATTGACCAAATCTTCCAGTATCAACTCCCCTTCTCCGATGAGGATATAATCGATCCAGGGGTTCAAGCGCATTTGACGCTCATAATCCGCGGAATACCACAAACCGGAACCAACGGTAATCATGGAAGGAAATTTTTCCTTGATTAAACGCATGGCCTCATTGAAATACCAAATCACGGAAGCGCCGCAGGTGGAAAACAGCTGGTCCCCTAAAAACACCATGTCGGGTTTGCTTTGGGCGATCTTGGCCAGCATGGCGTCCCATTCCATGTCCAGGGCGCGGCAATCCAATGCTTCAACGGCGGCGGCGCCTTTGGAACGGACATAGGCGGCCACCTGCGCGTGCATTTGATTGGCCGCCCGGTGAAACCCGTGTGAATCCCATGCTTTTAACGGCGGTGTTAGAAATAAAATTTTCATGATTGTCCTTTCGTTAAAACCAATTTGTTACCAGCGACCTTCCACCCGGTGTTTGGTCAATGGCAATATGTTTTGATTGCGTATACTCAAAGACCCCTTCTTTCCCCAGTTCACGGCCAAACCCGCTTTGTTTATATCCGCCAAAGCCAACTTCATTTAAAAAAGCGCCGTAGGTATTGATCCACACCGTCCCACAGCGCAGGCGACGGGCCACGGCATTGGCTTTCACTAAATCTTTGGTCCAGATCATCGCCGCCAAACCATATTTGCTGTCATTGGCAATATGGATTGCCTGTTCTATCGAAGAAAACGGGACCACGCATAAGACCGGGCCAAAAACTTCTTCCTGGGCAATGGCCATATCATTGCGCGCGTTTATAAAAATGGCCGGCTCCAGGTATGCCCCTTTAGGATCAAGCCCGGAAGGGATTTTGCCGCCGCAGGCGATTTTTGCCCCTTCGCGCGCGCCCTTCTCGATAAATTTTAAAACACTGTTCCGGTGCGCCGCATTGACCAAAGGCCCAAACTCGGTTTCAAAACTCTCCGCCGGCCCTATGCGCAATGACCTGGTCCTCGCCACTAATTTTTCCACAAATTCATTATAAATACCGTCCTCGACCAATAACCGCGAACCGGCCGTGCACATTTGGCCCTGGTTCATAAAGATCGCGGACATCGTCCCCCCTAAAGCGGCCTCCATGTCGCAATCGGCAAACACAATATTGGGGGACTTACCGCCTAGTTCCAAAGTCAATTTCTTGACGCCTTTGGCGGCCGCGGCCATGACCGACTCGCCTGTGTTCGTGCTGCCGGTAAAAGAAACCATGTCGACCTGGGGACTGGCAATCAATTCTTTACCTGCGTCCACCCTCGATGAACTGATGATATTGACGGCACCTTTGGGCAGACCCGCCTCGGCGATGATTTTAGCCAAAGCCATGACCGAAACGCAGGCATAATGGGACGGCTTCAATACCACCGCATTACCGGCAAGCAAGGCCGGGGCCAATTTCCACGCCGCCATGATCAAAGGATAATTCCAGGGGATGATCGCCGCCACCACCCCAACGGGCTCGCGCTCGCCGGTGCTTAAAACCGGCGCTTGCGCGGAAACCGTCTCGCCGGCCAGAAGATTGTGCGCATTGCCAAAATATTCAAAACTTTCCGCGCAGGCGGGCACGTCAATAAACGTGGCATGTTTAATGGTTTTTCCCGTGGACCGGCATTCCAAATCCGCCAATTCTTTGGCATGGGCGCGCACCGATTCACCGATTTTCAGCAAATATTTGCCCCGCTCTGCCGCGCTTAATTGCGGCCAGCGGCCATGGTCAAAGCTAAGCCGCGCGGCGCTGATCGCCATTTCTACATCCACGGCACCGGCGTCCGCCAAACGCGCGAACACTTCGCCATTGGAAGGGTTGACGCAGTCAAAATACTTCCCGCTTAAAGCCGGGCTGACCTTGCCTTCGATCAATAAATCAAATTGTTGGATCATTGTCATGTTCATATTAAGAATATAGACAAAATTTCCCTATCAATTTGGGTAATATATTAAAATTTTAATAGTCAGATTTTAATATATAAACGCATGAAGTCAAGGATAAATAGCAGGAACAATAGGAGGAACAACCCCACCCTTCGTAGAGACGCCATTTATAGAACATCACTTCAGGGAACACAGAGCGCTTCCTCAAAAAACTAACAACATGTATAGTCAATAAAACGGTAAGTTTGGTTTTCTTCCCTCTGCCAGGGACCGGTGGCGGCGGGTCGAAAACGGGAAGGCATTATGGGAAAAAAAGAATCACAGTCAAATTTGCCCTGAAGATGGGTGGCAAAAATGCGGTTGCAGGCGGAATGTTCCACCGCGTGGGCATACATTTGGGCCCCGCCAATGCAAAAAATATGTTCGATATCCGGCTCTTTGTCCAAATATTCCATGGCCTGATCAAGATTGGAAAAACGTAAAACTCCTTCAGGAAGGCCCAAATCCTCCTGCCGCGTCAAAACCACATTTAAACGGCCGGGCAAAGGACAAAAATGTGCCGGCAGGGATTCCCAGGTTTTTCGTCCCATCAAAAGGGCATTTCTTTTCGACGGGTCGCTGACGGCAGAAGTAATTTCTTTAAAACGCCTTAAATCCGATGGCAAATGCCAAGCAAGCCCATCGGCCTTGCCGATGCCGCGGGCTTCATCCATGGCGGCCACAATCGCAAATGATTTCATAACAACTCCCCCTAACACCCCCTCTTTAAAAAAGAGGGGGGATTAAACTGCAATGGGGAATTTAATAAAGGCGGCCGGCTGGTAGCCGATCAATTTAAAATCTTCAAATTTATAATCAAAAACTTTCTTTTTAGGGTGTTCCAAACGGGGTAATGGCCCCGGTGTACGGGTCAATTGGACTTTAAGCCCTTCAACATGGTTTAAATAGATATGCGCATCGCCTAATGTGTGGGTAAAAATGCCCGGGGTCAAGTTGCACTGGGCCGCGACCATATGCATTAACAGCGCATAGCCGGCGATGTTAAAGGGCACGCCCAGGGCCACATCCGCGGAGCGCTGGTACAATTGACAATCTAGGCGGCCGTCCACAACATAAAATTGGAAAAAGGCATGGCAGGGTGGCAGGGCCATTTTATCGATGTCCGCCGGGTTCCAGGCGTTGACAATAATGCGGCGGGAATCAGGGTTTTGGGTGATCAGGTCAATGGCCTGCTGGATTTGATCGATGTGTTCTTTGCGATAAGCGTTGGCCTTGCCGTCCCAGACAAATTTTTCCCATTTGCGCCATTGGTACCCGTACACCGGGCCCAACTCCCCATCGGGATTGGCCCAGGCGTTCCAGATCGGCGTATGCTGGGTCAAACCGTCATTGATATTGGTCGACCCTCTTAAAAACCACAAAAGCTCATACAGGACCGCATCGAATAAAACTTTTTTGGTGGTTAAAAGCGGAAAACCCCGGCGCAGGTCATACTTGCTTTGGGTGCCGAACACCGAAACCGTGCCGGTGCCGGTACGGTCTTGCTTGCGCTCGCCGTGGTCGATGATATGTTTGACTAAATCCAGATATTGTTTCATTTCCACATCTTCTCGTGATACTCTTCCACCATCCGCTGGGTGTTGAAAAACGCGCCCCGGCGGATGCAATGGACCATCTTGTCGATCCAAGGACTGTTGACATCAATGTCCCCTTTACGGTTGGTTTTATAATACAGACCCATGACATCCTTTAAAGACTTGCACAAAGCTGCGGAGTCTTCATCCAGGCGCAATTGCGATTCGCTGCCGATCTGGGTGCCGTGATGCTCATACCCGAAAATCCAGCCCACATCGTCCTTGGCCGCCTCCACCACCCACCCGTCGAGGGTGGAAAGCTGCACCACCCCGTTGAGGATCGCCTTCATGCCGCTGGTCCCTGAGGCCTCGAACGGCGGCAAAGGGTTATTGAGCCACACATCCACGGAATTACTCAACAGCTTGCCGAAATAGGTATCGTAATTTTCCAGGATCAATACTTTGATTACATCATAATGGTCATTGAGGCGGTCGATATGGTCAAGAATGTCCTGGATATGCGCAGCGCCGGTATTATCATTGGGGTGGGCCTTGCCGGCAAAAATGATCTGCAAAGGGCCCGCTTTATAGGCCAAATCCAGGACCTCATCGATGCGGTGGAACAATAAAGACGGACGTTTGTACCCGGTGATGCGCCGGGCCCAGCTGATGGTCAGGACATTCTCATCTAGGTTCCAGGGTTTGACGGTATTAAATAGATTGCGTTTATTGGCCTGATGGGCCTCAAATAAATCCCGGCGAAAAGCAGCATCGCGGGCAAGGCGCATCACCCGTTCAAGATTTTGGGGGCAACGCCGCCAATCGCCGAACACCGCGGCATATTTATCCAGCAATTGTGCGAAACTTTCCGACATCCAGGTATGCAAATGGACCCCGTTGGTAATGGCATCAATGCGTTTGGCAAAGTCGGGAAATTGCAGGCGCATGATCTCGCCGTGCTTTTGGGCCACGGCATTGACCCGGCGGCAATTGTCCAGGCAAATATGGGTCAAATTAATGTCATTGGAGTCTTTTTTTTCTTTGCCGAATTTCTTCATGGGATCGACATAATCATCGGTAAAAATCTGCTCGATGTCCTGGATGCCGAAACGGTCATGCCCGGCCGCGACCGGCGTGTGGCAGGTGTAAACAAATTTCTTTTTTTCCACATCCATTTGGGCTTTGTCTTTGAGTTGCACATACTTCTCGATGAGCGCAAACGCGGCATGCCCCTCATTGAGGTGGTAACATTGTGTGCTTAACCCCAGTTCATTGAGCGCCTTCATGCCGCCGATGCCCAAAATAGAGCGCTGGAAAATGCGCCAGGACACATGGTCGCTGCGGTAAAGCTGGTCGGTCAATTGGCGAAAATGTTCCGGGTTTTCCGGGATGTGCGAATCCAGCAAGACCATGGGACACACATTTTTCTTATCATAACTGTACACGTAATATTTCCATAACCGCAAATGCAAAGGCCCGTTTTTTGTATGGATGACGATGCGGTTGTTTAAAGGGACCAAGCCCGGGTAGGTATAAGGGTCCCAGGACAATTCTTCCGGGACCTGGCCATGCTTGTACCAAAAATTCTGCTTGAAATAACCTTTATTCCATAAAATCCCCAATGCCACAACCGAAATGCCCAAATCCGCAATACTTTTAACGGTGTCCCCGGCCAGCACGCCGAGGCCGCCGCTGTA
>JACQQW010000167.1 GCA_016206745.1 Candidatus Omnitrophota bacterium
ACGATTACCTGACGAAGCCGTTCGATATGCCCGAGCTACTGGCCAGGGTCCGGGCGTTGATACGCCGGAGCCAGGGATCCCGCGAGATCCCTTCGCAGGCGGTCCTGCGATTCGGGGGCAAGACCGTGAACTTCGAGACGGGTGAGGCGACGACCAATGAGGGACCGTTGGTGTTGTCCGAGAAGGAGAAGGCGTTGGTTGAGCTCTTTGCCAGACACCCTGGCGAGATCCTGACCAGAGCTGACATCCTGGACGAGGTGTGGGGGATGGATGCGCTGCCCACGGAACGCACGGTGGACAACTTCATGCTCAGGCTGAGGAAGCTGTTCGACGACCCGAGGGATCCGAAGCACTTTCACACGATACGCGGGCGCGGATACAGGTTCGTGCCCTGAGGAACAGGCACGGGAGCGGGGAGGAGAAGATGGGATACCCAAGGATCCGCATGCGGCGGCTTCGATCGAGTCCGATAATCAGAGATCTGGTTCGCGAAACTCACCTGACGCGCGATGACCTCATCTATCCCCTCTTCGTCTGCGAAGGCAGGAATGTGCGGCAGGAGATATCGACGATGCCCGGGGTGTGCCGGCTCTCGATCGACCAGCTTGTGCGAGAGGCCGAGGAGTGTGCCGCGGCTGGAGTGAAGGCCATCATCCTGTTCGGAATCCCGGCGGAGAAGGACGAGAGTGGTTCTTCGGGTTTTCGCGGAGATGGGATCGTGCAGAAGGCACTCCGGGAGCTCAAGACCCGGGGGCTCCCCCTCATGCTCATCACGGATGTGTGCCTATGCGAGTACACGTCGCACGGACACTGTGGGCTGGTGCGCGGCCACCAGATTCTCAATGACGAGACGGTCGAGCTGCTGGTGAGGCAGGCGGTCTCGCACGTGCAGGCAGGTGCCGACATGGTCGCTCCCTCCGACATGATGGATTTTCGCGTACGCGCTATTCGAGAAGCCTTAAATAAAAATGGTTTTATGGACACCGGCATATTGTCCTATGCGGTCAAATATGCGTCCGCGTATTACGGCCCCTTTAGGGAAGCGGCGCATTCGGCGCCGGGCTTCGGCGACCGCAAGACTTATCAAATGGACCCGGCCAACAGCCGTGAAGCCCTTAAAGAAGCCCGTCAGGATGTCATTGAAGGCGCGGACATGGTGATGGTCAAACCCGCTTTGGCTTATCTGGACATTGTGGCCATGCTGCGCCGGGAATTGACCGTGCCCATTGCGGCCTACAATGTTAGCGGCGAATACAGCATGGTCAAGGCCGCGGCCCAAAAAGGATGGGTGGATGAGAAGGCCATTGTCCTTGAGACCCTTTTGAGCATTAAACGCGCCGGCGCGGACATCATTATCAGCTACCACGCCAAAGACGCATTAAATTGGATGCATGAAGACAAAAAATTCTAAGAAATATTTTGCCCGGGCCCGTAAAGTCTTAGTCGGCGGGGTCAATAGCCCGGTGCGGGCTTTTAAAACGGTGGGGGGCGGCCCTTTGGTAATGGCCCGCGGCCGGGGGAGCCGATTATTCGATGTGGATGGCAATTCTTATACGGATTATTGCCTCTCCTGGGGCGCATTGATTTTAGGGCATAATCATCCGGAGGTCGTGAAGGCCGTCAAAAGTTCAATCACCTTGGGCAGCAGTTTTGGCGCCACCACAAAACCTGAAATCGAAATCGCCCAATTGATCGCCAAACATGTGCCTTCCATCGATATGTTACGCTTTGTGAATTCCGGGACAGAAGCGGCCATGAGCGCGGTCCGCCTGGCCCGCGCCTTTACCAAGCGCGATAAAATCATTAAATTCGACGGGTGTTATCACGGCCATTGCGATGACCTTTTAGCAAGCGCCGGGTCAGGAGTGGCCGGCCTTCCCGCATCGTCTAGCGAGGGAGTCCCGGCCGGCCATGTGCGAAATACATTCAGCCTGCCGTACAATGATGCCAATGAATTGGGCATTGTCATTGAGCGCCATTGGAAAGACATTGCCTGCGTGATCATCGAGCCGGTGGCGGGCAATATGGGTGTCATTGTCCCTGACATGGAATTTTTGAACACATTGCGGCAGTTGACGAAAAAATACGGCATTGTCTTGATCTTTGATGAGGTCATGACCGGGTTCCGGGGCAATTTAGGCGGGGCGCAGGCGGATTTCGGCATAGTCCCGGACATGACCTGTTTGGGTAAAATCATTGGCGGAGGGTTTCCGGTCGGCGCTTATGGCGGCCGGGCGGACATTATGCGGCATTTAGCGCCTTTAGGCGGCGTTTATCAAGCCGGGACTTTTTCCGGCAATCCCATGGTCATGGCCGCTGGCTTGGCCACGCTTAAGAATTTGACGCCGCAGGCGTATAAGGATTTAAACCGCGCCTGTGATGTTTTTACCCGCGGCCTCAATCTTTTTCTTGCCGCTGCTGGGCTACCGGCGCATTTGGTAAATTATAAGAGTATGGTCAGTGTCCGTTTGAGCAAAGATCCTGCGCGTAATTACGCGGACGCCCAAGCGGCCGCTTTTGACCGGGTTTATGCCAAGCTGTTCCATGGTTTATTGAGTAACGGTGTTTATTGGCCGCCGGCCAATTTGGAAACGTTTTTTGTGTCGACTGAACACGCTGCGACAGACTTAAATCGTTTATCTGGCCAAATCCGGAAATTCTTTGTACAATCAAAACCATGAACATTACCCATGAAATTTCCCAAAGGCCCTGGGGGCAATACTTTAAGTTCCATCAGGAGCCAGGGGTCTGGGTCAAAAGGATCGAAGTCAACCCCAAAGCCCGTTTAAGCCTGCAAAAACATCAACACCGTTCCGAAAAATGGATTGTAGTGTCAGGCCAAGGCATGGCTGTTGTGGATGGAAAAGACATCCCGGTCGGGCCCGGCTCTGTTGTAGATGTGCCCCTTGGGGCCGTGCACCGGATCGGCAATCCTTACGATCAACCGTTGGTCCTCATAGAAGTCGCCTGCGGCGATTATTTGGGTGAAGACGATATTGTCCGTTTGCAGGACGATTATCACCGCAAAGCGTAGCCTCCAATTTCCTCCGGATTAATCTCAATTTCATCTTCTGTTCATTTCCCTTTTAGTATTTTATTAAAAAAGAAGGGGCGAAATGAAGTTTACCCGGATGCGGGAGGCGGTTAATGCACTTTGTATTTTGGGGAAGGATTGTGCTTGGTCTATGGATGATGTGGCCGGGTAATTTGTATGCGGCCCAGGAAACATTTGGGTTTCAGTCGGTCACTGACAAGGCAAAAGAGCTGGCCGGGCGGCCTTTTCAAGAAGTGCCGGACAACAAGGTCCCGGAATTCCTTAAGAAGATCGGGTATGACCAATGGCGGGACATCCGGTTTCAGCCTCAAAAGGCCTTATGGTACTATATGAGCATTCCATTTAAAATCCAGTTTTTTCATCCGGGGTTTCTTTACAACCGGCCGGTGATCATCCACTATATTGACCAGGCGGGGATCCACCAATTTCCGTTTTCTCCGGAATTGTTTGGCTACGGTAAAAATAATTTCAGGGAAAAAGTCCCTTCTGACCTGGATTTTACCGGGTTTCGCGTCCATTATCCGATCAACCGGGTGGATTATTATGATGAAATGGCTGTTTTCCTGGGGGCCAGTTATTTCCGGGCGGTTGGAAAACAACAAACATACGGCATTTCCGCCCGGGGGCTCGCCGTTAACATGGCGGAAGAGTCCGGGGAAGAATTTCCTTTCTTTAAAGAGTTCTGGATTGTCAGGCCGCAAAACCAGGCCAAAGAGATCACCGTCTACGCATTGCTCGACAGCCCCAGCGTCAGCGGCGCTTATGAATATATCATTAAACCCGCAGAAGAAACGCTTATGCGGGTCAACAGCGCCCTCTTTATCCGCCGGAAGATCAAAAAGTTGGGGATCGCCCCCATGACGACCATGTTTCTTTATGGTGAGAATTCTGGTTTAAGGGACAGGAATGATTTCCGTCCCGAGGTGCATGATTCAGACGGGCTTTTGATTTTTTCCCGCTCCGGGGAGCGGATCTGGCGCCCTTTGATAAATCCTCAACGGATTCTGATCAATGTATTTGAAGTAGGGACGCCCCAAGGGTTTGGATTAGCGCAGCGGGACCGCAATTTTGACCATTACCAGGACCTGGAAGCGCGTTACGATTTACGTCCGGGGCTTTGGATTGTCCCGCAGGGAGACTGGGGAAAAGGGCATGTGGAATTAGTCCAGATCCCTGCAAACAATGAATATAACGAAAATGTGAATGCCTTTTGGGTGCCGGAACAATCGCCTGAACCCGGGGAAACATTAAATTTTTCGTACACTATGAAATGGTATCCTGCCAGGCGTGAGCATTTTTCTCTGGGCCATGTTACGGACACCCGTATTGTGCGCGCATCAGAAAAAGGAGAGGCAAAATTCATCATTGATTTTCAGGGGGAAGAGCTCAATGCCATGCCTTCCAATAAAAACCTGACCGCTGATATCAGCGTCACAAAAGGCCATAAAATCACAGGACAACAGGTATTTAAAAACCCTGCCACCGAAGGGTGGCGGCTGGTATTTCAGATAGGACCGGATAAAAAGACTTCCGCGGATACGGCTGATTTGCGCGTGTTTCTCAAAGATGGGCCTGGCGCCTTGACGGAAACATGGACATACACGTTCCTGCCTTGAATAATGGATCGGACATTAAGATGGACAACTATCAGGATATCCGGCAAACGCCCCCATTATGCCGTTTTCCCATGGCGTACCGGCCATTTGATCAAGAAATAAAATTCAATCCCCCATGGCAAAAGACGCTGATGATACGCCGGAGCGTCCTTTTTATTTTGATTTTTCTGTCGGTAGTGTTTGCGGGCAGCATGATATCGACGGTGTTGAGTTCGGGGGGGTTAAACGGATTAAAATTGGCCATTATTGTTATTTTTACGATCCTGTTCGGCTGGATC
>JACQQW010000176.1 GCA_016206745.1 Candidatus Omnitrophota bacterium
AAGGCCAACCCCGGTGTCATCAGCATGACCAGGGCCGCTGATGCCAGGACCCACGCCGTATCGCCGGCATTAATCGGATTTGCGTCCATTACCTTACCTCCTGTGATCTCCCGTGTTAATAAAAAATCCTCCGGCGCTTTTAAAAAAGCTTCCAGAGGACCGATCTTTGCCCTGCTTTAAGTTCGAAACATCTGCGCCTCGAACAATTCAAATTTTAATTTTTAACTACGGGTGTAAGTATAATCGGTAAAACATCTTTGTCAAGAAAATTTCTCAACAAATCCAAAATCGATGGTCTTTTATAATAAAAATGTGGTTTGCAGATAAAAGAAATCCGCGTCATTATTGGCGCCGGTATCTTTTAGATATCCCCCCGGGAAAAGATGGCAATAGCCGGCCCCAAAATTGACATTATTGTTAAACTTATAGTCCGCCGTAAGGTCAACCTCATTGCCCACATGGGCATTCACACCCCAACTGCCGGCCGCAGCGGTGCGCGTGACGGTACGGGCCGCTGAATACAACGAATCTTTGGGCGTATCCAAATAAAGCAAATGAAGGTCTGACTGTAATTTCAATTTCTTATTTGGTTTAACGCTCACTGTATAGCGGTAATCATTGATATTTTGCAGGCCCATCAGGTCCATATACCCATAAAACGGATGATTGGTGGGATAAAGGTTATCAAATGTGGTCATTTTTTTATCATTAGGATTGGAATCTCCCGAGCCATAATCAAACTCAAAAGCGGCCCTGGGCTGCCATGGGCAATCCAACGTATACCCTAAAATACCCACAACCATCATGGCGCGCACGGCTTTATCATTAAAATTCCCCCATTGCCCGGCGGTTTCAATCTCATAATCAAAATTGTACGGCAATTTATTTTTGAGGCGCCCTCCGAAGGTATAATCATCCACTTCCCCTGGACCGCTGGGGCCGAAAGCAATGTTCTTCCAGGTTTGCCGGTGGATCAAATAGTTTTCAATAATGGTCTCATGAAAAGCTTTGGCCGTGGCATAGTAGGCATAGGCCCGGTCTTTGGTGGAAGCGCCAAAAAGATCATTGGCCCCTTTTTCCTGGGGACTTCTAAAGCCAACTTTGTCGCCGGCAAAAATATCCAGCTGCACATGCAGCTGGGAAAAATGAAACCGGATCCTGCCCCCATCGAATGTTTGGGCCACATTCGACCAGTTAAAGCCGCCGATCAACCGTTCCGCTCCATAAAAAAACTCCTGGCGGCCGGCCTGGAAAGATAATTTATTCAGACCCACGGCATCCAGCAAAACTTCATCTTCGTATTTGGCATAAAGCTGACGAATGTCCCATAAGTTCCGCATCAAACTCTTGGTGCCGGTGCTCAAATTGCTCACCCTGGCGTCCTGCCCCTGGATAAAAAAACTAAGCGGCTTGACGGGTGAATAATCCAGGCTGACCCTGGTCCGGTAAAGGTTGTAAGCATCCGCATCATCTTTGCTTTTATCAAAATCGAAATTATTTTTATACTCCAGGCGATAGCGGTACTCAATGTCCGCTTTCAAATAAGATGGCAAGTGTTGGTTTAAGAAGTCACCTGCCCAGGATTGCGACCCTAAAGCAATGAGCCCAAAAAAGACCAGCAGCAATGAATTTTTGTAACGCATACATCAACCTCCTTAAAATGGGTTTAAACGAATACCGCCGTTATAAAACGTCCCCTGCACAACTCCTTTCGTTCAATAAAAAAGCCTGGAGCCCTCCCTTCAGCGAGAGAACCCAGGCATCAATGCCTGTTGCCAACAACCATTTGTTTAGCGCGGTTAGTTTAACATCCTTCGTTAAACGGTCAATATCGTCAAATTACCTACAGAATACTCAATATTGATAAGTATTAACCCATCAATAACTAAGTGGGGTTCGCCCAGCCTGCTTCACCTCGCCCCTATTAATAAAAATGCTCAGCATAAAATGGCTTGTTTTGAACCCATGACCTCCAGGTTATGAGCTGTATCGACGATGTTGTTAATGGTTTTTGTTTCCATTCCATAACAGACTCAAGAACATCTAATTCAGATGGAAGTCCCTTGCGTTGTGTTAATTCTTTGGTGGCAAAGAGTACCGTGGCAATAATTTCCGCTTGATCAGTATTCACACGCATAAAAAGATCAACGGTCTTCTCAATAACCGCTGACCATTTTGAAATATGCGTTTCAAAGTTTTTTCTGATCCGGCTAAAATTAGGGCCAACTTTAACCATAAACATACTACCAGCATGTTGCTCTTGAAGCAGATTAAAATTGATTAACTTCGCTTCAACGCCTTTTAATTCATAAGAAAATGGCCCAAAACTGCCCCTTTGATAATTTAATCTAGTCAGTAATCCTTCGGAGTTTCATCATCGACCAAACGGATCAATTCGTCCTTACGCGCCGCAATAAAATCCAAAATAGATATTCCATCATCTTCAGCGATCAAATCAAGGTAAAAATGACTCGCCACATAGCAAAAAGCAAAGGCCATCTGTGGAGATTCAAGCTCTCCCCGGCCATTATCTTTCGTGGCGACATAACTGGATAACGCGGCCTCCAAGGAACCGCATCACGGGCGTCTTGATAGGCTCTAGCAATTTCTGTCAGCCAATCTTCAGGGTTTACGGGTGCTGGATTCTTGACTTTCATGGCTTTCATTATTTCCATGCTTATAAAATTCTTTCATCTCTTTACGATCATCCGCGCTTTGGTTACCTTTTTCCCATTCTAATAAAACCCACTGCGAACATTCCCCAACACCATCCCCGGCCCAACCTTTAAACTCGGACTTTGATTCTTTCTCGTATTGACTGATCCTTTTTAAAACTCCCATACAATAAAACTTTGCCTCTTTAGGCTTGGCAAGTTTGTGGTACTTCCTTATTTCCGCTAAAAATGGTTCCAATACTTCTTCCAACATCTCATAAGCCATCTCCCCTGGGTCTGAATATCCTTCACGGCTGGGACCGGAACGGTCCCATAGTTCTTCTACTTCCAGACCATCCAATTCCGAGAAAACCTCCTCCGCCAATTTGCGGCCATTCCATCGGATTTGGACAAACATATCGTGCTCGCATTCGGTTTCCGGTGCCATTGCTTTCGCTTCGACAACTTCGCTCTTCTTCAGCGGTGAAGCGGCCTTTTCACAAATACATTTTGCTTTAAATGGAAACTCAACGCGGTCTTCCAAATAATAATACCATCCCATGGCCCGCTCTTCGCTGCCGTAAGCATCAACGACCGCTTCCATTTCAATGCGGTGTTCTCTGGCTTTATTTATTCGCTGGTTTGCCATAATCTCTTCCTGTTTAAATCAAGATATTATTTGTATAAACTCTGCCACAACCCGAAAATCATTACCCGATACGTTTTCAATGACAATATCTTTAAAATCTTTATTATCCGGTGAAAGGACAATGCGTTTGTGCCTCCACTGATCATCGCCTAAGTCTTCCTTCTCACTGTGATAACGTTTGATGGTAAAGCTTTTCTGAGTTTCGGGGTCTTTTACCAATCGAGATTCGACAAGAAAAATGCCAATCCGTGAACCTCCGCGATCAAAACGGAACAAGCACCAGCTGCCATCTTTAATGGTAGGTTCCATTGATTTGCCGAATACCTGCGCGATGAACATATGCTCACCAATTTTGCGCCCGTGCATCGGCTTCCAGCCGATAACTTCTTGCGTTGGCTGTTCTCCAAAGGCTGTTGCCACTGCCTGCAGATCATAGATAGGAAGATAGCCTTGTTCAATTGTCGCTTCCGGAATCACATCTTTAAAAAATAACGGTTTTTCATCCTCGACCTTTTTAAGGCGTCCATAAACCCGCTTTAATAAATAATCCTTTACGACTGCGCCGAAGGCTTTATCATCCGTGATCTTGTTGAAAATATCCTGATTCTGGTCCATGCGCTCAACCAGCTTGTCCATAAAGACATCGTCAAAACCATACTTAAAATTATCAATCGAATTGCTCTGGGCTTGCATGCTTAATTTCTCATCTAAAACCATTTCTTCCTCGATCTGGTCGAAGAAAAGCTTGTCAGCTTCGGTAAAATCTGTGCCAAACCGATCATTGAGGAGATTGATGATCTCAGAGAGGTGAGCATATTCGTCTTTGTCCTTCTTCGTACCGGCTTCAGACAAAGGCTTTATTGCCGCGCCGGAATCCTTTTGTAAGGCAATCTCTCCCTCGGAAATTTTCTGTAACCGGTAATACTCCAAGGCCACATCATCGCCCAAATCGTAACGAGGCCCGCGAATCGGCCCCGGCAGTTTTTTCAAAAGAAACCGGCTATAAGCGTAGAACTTCTCAAGCTCCACATCCTGAAACGGCATAATCTGTGCCAAAAACGCGTACAGCCTGACAAAAACGCCAAGGGTGTTGACGAAGTCATCCCTGTGCTCATCTTTTTCAATTGTCTCAAAACGGACAACCGCGACATCAACCAAGGCGTTCAGCTGACCATGCTCACGTTTGTTGTGCAGGTCCTTGTTCTTGAAAAACACCTCACAAAAGGCCTCCACATCCGCCCAGACAATAACCTTGAATGAATCCAGTTTGGTCTTGAGATCGTACAGCTTGTTTGGATCCGTTGTTTCCTTCAACTGCGTCGCCTCATAATAAGGCTGAAACGCCGCAAGAATATCTTCCCGCTTATTGACGAAATCCAAAATGAACGTATCTTCTTTTCCCGGGCAGGTGCGATTTAACCGGCTTAGGGTCTGGACCGCCTTGACACCGTCCAGACGCTTGTCCACATACATGGAATGAAGCAACGGCTCATCGTAGCCGGTCTGATATTTTTCCGCGACCAGCAGAATCTGATATTCTGAGCCAGCAAACCTTTCCGGGAGCTCCTTCTCGCCAAAACCATTCATTCCAACCTCTGTATACTCCGGTGGAATTCCATCCAGAAGTACCATTCCCGAAAAAGCTACCAATGCCTTGATATCGGTATAACCTTTCTCCTTCAGATACCGGTCAAACTCCTGTTTGTACCGGACCACGTGTTCGCGCGAGGCCGTAACAACCATGGCCTTGGCCTTACCACCGATTTTCTTCATGGTGACTTGACGGAAATGCTCAATGATAATCTCGGTCTTTTGAGCCAAAACATACGGATGAAGCGTGGCAAAACGGGCGATCGCGGAGGCGGCCTTCTTTTTATTCAACTCCGGATCATCTTCAATCTTTTTATTAAGCTGATAGAAGGATTGGTAGGTGGTGTAATTGAGAAGAACATCGAGAATGAATCCTTCTTCAATCGCTTGACGCATCGAATATAGGTGAAACGGCTCCGGCTTGCCATCCGGCCCGCGCTGACCAAACGCTTCAAGCGTTTTGGCCTTAGGCGTAGCGGTAAACGCAAAGAAGCTCAAATTCTTCTGGGGTCCGCGGGCTTTCATCATCTCGCGTAGCCCGTCCTCAACCTCTCCGTCATCCGGCACCATAAGCGCACGCTTAAGATCACCGGCCATTTCGCCACCCTGCGAGCTATGCGCTTCATCAACAATGACCGCATAACTTCTTGCCGGGAAACCTTTGACCTTATCGAGCACAAAACCAAACTTTTGCAAAGTCGTTATGATGATATTTGTGCCGCTGGCGAGGGATTGCGCCAGCTGGTTGGAATCCTTATCAATCTTCTCAACAACGCCGGTCTTGTGTTCAAACTGATAAATCGTCTCCTGTAACTGTTGGTCGAGGACAAGCCGATCTGTGATAACAATAACCCCGTCAAAGATCCGCTTATCCGACGTATCATGAATGCCTGCCAGCCGATAAGCCAGCCACGCGATCGAATTACTCTTACCGCTTCCGGCGCTATGCTGAATAAGATAATTTTTGCCAGACCCATTCTTTACCGCATCCTCCGCGAGCTTCCTTACCGCATCCAGCTGATGATAACGCGGGAAGATCATAGTTTCCTTGCGAATATTGCGTCCGTCAACCGGGATGTCCTTGGTCTCCAAATGAACAAACCGGCCAAGAATATCCATCCAGCTATCTTTAACCAACACCTCTTCCCAAAGATAAGCCGTTTTGTGACCACCTTTTGAGTTAACCGGATTACCTTTGCCCTTATTGCATCCTTTGTTAAACGGCAGATATTTAGTCCTACTGCCTTGCAAGCGGGTGGTCATAAAAACTTCGTCCGTATCCACCGCAAAATGAACAAGGGCCCGCTTTTTAAATTGAAAGAGAAGGTCTCGTTCATCCCTGTCGTATTTATACTGACGTTTGGCATTATCCACAGTCTGGCCAGTAAACTGGTTCTTAAGCTCAATCGTAGCCACTGGAAGACCATTCACTGAAAGTACAATATCAACGGAACGCTCATCATTCACACAAAAATGAACTTGCCGGGTAACGGTCAGGATGTTCTGATCATATAGCTTCTGGGTGGTGGGATTAAGGCCGCTCACCGGCTTAAAATAGGCAAGGGAGAACTTTTTGCCGTAATCAGTAATCCCATAACGAAGACAGTCCAACATGCCACGTGTTTCAAGCTCCTGATTCAGCCGATAAAGAAACTTTTTCTCAACCTCCACGCCATGGATCCCGGCCAGCGCGTCCCAAGTATTTTTCTGAGTGGTTTTAAGAAACCGAAACAAAACCTCCCAGTCAAGTGCAAGCGCACGATCAAACTTCGCCGGATCACCTTTTTCGTACCCACCGTGATCAATCAAGCTTTGTTCAATAG
>JACQQW010000162.1 GCA_016206745.1 Candidatus Omnitrophota bacterium
AAAAGCTGGAAGAAAAAGATTCGGAGATCGTGGACTTGCAGTATGAGGTCAAGGACCTTGCCGGTAAAGTCAGCGCCAACAGCGCCGCGCCTCTTTCATCCGGGGCCGAATCAAGCGCCGCTGATCCTGCGCCCGTTTCCGCCAAAGGCGGGGATGACATCATCCGTGTGCGTGCCAGCGCGGAGAAGGTTCAGACCGCTTTGAAGAATGCCGGGTTTTATACCGGCAAAGTCGACGGTAAAATCGGCGCCGGCACCAAGGCCGCCATCATTGAGTTTCAAAGATCCAACGGCTTGGCCGCCGACGGAGTGGTCGGCCGCAAGACCTGGGAAGCATTGAAAAAGAATTTGTGACCAAGTGGGAATCCCCGGTATGAGGGGACAATAAATGGCAAATGTGCCCCGCATCATTTCCCCCGCTTCTTGTAAAGCGGGGGTTTTGATTAATACATTGGAAGCCGAGGATTTGCTGAACAAATTGGAAGCAAAATATTTATGATCAGTTTCAACGCCATCAGTGAAGAGCAGCTTTTGGACACGCGGCTGCGCGATTTGCCCATTGCCATCGAAGGGACCTGGCTGGAGGAATGCGCGCGCCAATTGTACGCGGAACTCGATGCCAAAGGCCTGACGTTTCACCCGCCGTGTTATCTGGCCGATGAATGGCTGACCCCGGAGGGGGAACCGGTCATCGGCGTCCCTTTTTACCTGGCCCATCCGGCCTTGGTTAAATTGGAACATAAAATGATGCTGGAGGCGGAAGGGGAAGGCAGGGCCTGGTGCATGCAGCTGTTGCGCCATGAGGCCGGCCACGCCTTTACCTATGCCTACGGCTTGAATGAACGCAAGGATTGGCAGGATGTGTTCGGTTCCTCCCAGGAAGAATACGGGGACACCTATAAATTTAAACCTTACAGTAAAAGTTTTGTGCGCCATCTGGACGGGTTTTACGCGCAGTACCATCCCGACGAGGACTTTGTCGAGACCTTTGCCGTATGGCTGACGCCAGGTTCCAATTGGCGGGAACAGTACAGGGGCTGGAAGGCGCTGGAAAAATTGCGGTTTGTGGATGCCTTGATGAATGAAATCAAGGGACAGGCGCCCGGGAGGAACAAAGGCCGGATGCTTTGGGGCCAAAAGCGTTTGACCATCACCCTGCGCAATTATTATTTGAAAAAACGCCGCCTGGAAGAGGAGGAATTCCCTGATTTTCACGACGTGCAATTAAAGAAGATTTTTAAGTCCCTGACGGCGCAAGAGTGGACCGCGTTTAAAAAGGAACGGCGCAAGAACAAGGATTTGATGACCGCCGAAGCGCTGGTGCGTAAATATGCCAGAAATATTTTAAACAGCATTGACCGCTGCACCGGGGAGCGCAAATATATCATCAGTGATTTGCTCAAGACCATCGCCTTGAGGGTGCGGCAGCTGAACATGATCGTCGGTGATGCCGAAGCGGTGGCGGTGATGCAGTTGTCCGTGTATATCACCAGCTTGACGGCCAATTATATCCATACGGGTTGGTTTAAAGGAAAGCCGGGGGCACGTTTTTGAAAAAAAAGCTGAATGTTTTAATGCTGTTTTACAGCCCCTATCAGAAACCGCGCGGCTATGACTACAGGCAAGAGTTTGCCGACCCGGACAATATGTACACGGAGAAAGACGTGCTGGGGGCCTTAAAGTCCCTGGACCACGATGTCAGCTTATTGGGGATTTACAATGACATCACCCCATTATTTGAACAGATCAAGGAAAACAAACCCGACGTGATTTTCAATATGATGGAAGTCTTTTCCGGCCAGTCTCATTTGGAAAAAAACATGGCCGCGGCGCTGGAGCTGCTGGACATCCCCTTTACCGGCGCTTCCTCGGGCGTGCTGTTTCTGTGCAACAACAAGGCCTTAAGCAAAAAAATTTTTACCTTCCATAAAATCAAAGTTTCCCGTTTTCACACCTATTACCGGGGCAAGCGCGCCGGCCTGCCGGCAAAATTCAAGCTCCCGGTGGTGGTCAAGCCTTTATGCGAGGAGGCCTCCCGCGGCATCGCCCAGGCGTCGGTGGCGGACAGCGGGGAGGCATTTTTAGAACGCATTAAATTCATCCATGAGCACATGCAGATGGACGCCATCGCGGAGGAATATATCGACGGGCGGGAATTGTACGTGGGCGTCCTGGGCCATAAGCAGGTCACGGTGCTGCCGCCGCGCGAACTGTTGTTTGCCAACATGCCGGAAGGGGAGCCGCGCATCGCCACCTATAAAGCCAAATGGGACGACGGTTACCGCAGGAAGTGGGGCATTAAAAGCGTGGACGCGGACAAGTTGCCCGCGGGGCTTCTGGCCAAGATTGAAGATGTGTGCAAGCGGGCGTATCATGCGCTGGATATGGACAGCTATGTCCGTTTCGACATCCGGGTGGACGCCAACGGGGACGTGTATATCATAGAACCCAACGCCAACCCCTGCATCGCCCGCATCGACGAACTCGCCCTCTCGGCGGCCAGGGCCGGGATGGGTTATGAAGACTTGGTCCAAAGAGTGCTTGATTTGGCTTTGTTAAGGCATGAGAATAATCATTAAGAGGTCATATGAAATTAACCAAGCCGCTGGTCGTGCTGGACCTGGAAACCACCGGCACGTGGATCGATAAAGACCGCATCATCGAGATCGCCATGGTCAAGGTGATGCCGGACGGGCAAAAAGAAGCATATTCTTCCAAGGTCAATCCCTGCATGCCCATCCCCGCCGTGGTGACGGAGCTGACCGGCATCAGCGATGCCGACGTCAGGGACGCGCCGGCCTTCGGCGCCATTGCCGCCCAGGCCTGTGCGTTTATTGGCGGCGCGGACGTCGGGGGTTTTAGCCTGGAGCGTTTTGACCTGCCGCTGCTGGCGCGGGAAATGTCCGAGGCCGGGGTAAAGTTCGAATGGCAAAACCGGGCCATTTACGACGCGCAAAAAGTTTATCACCTGCATGAACGCCGGGACCTGTTCGCGGCTTTCGCGTTTTACTGCCATCAAGAACTTAAAGACGCCCATTCGGCCATGGCCGACACCCGGGCGACGCTGGCCATCCTTGAAGAGCAAGTCAGGCGTTATGGCAAAGGCAATGAAGACATAGAAGCGCTAAAAGAGTTTGATTATAAAATGACCGGCGATTATTTCGACGCTGAGCGCAAATTCCGCTGGTGGAACGGAGACCTGTACATGACCTTCGGCAAATACGCCAGGAAAGAGCCTTTGCGGGTGATTGCCCAGAAAGACCCTCAATATTTGCAGTGGATATTGGACAAGGATTTCAGCGACGAGGTCAAAACCATGGTCCAGGAAGTGATCAATGGCCGCCATCCGAAACAAACTGCTTGAGATTTGTCATGGGTGTGGGTAGAATAGGGTTGATTTTAAGGAGGGATTGTATGGTCAAATATTTATGGGTAGTTGTTTTGGTTGCTGCAGGGGGTCTTGTTTTTTTTCTTACATTAGGAAATAAACAAGAGGCCGATCAAGGGGTGGTGCTGCAGGAAGTCTTTAAGCAAACTCCGTCGGGACAATCTTTGCCGTCCATGACCAAGGGCGCGGCGCCGGTCCAGGCGGACCCGGTGTCCGCCCCGGCCATTGTGACCACGCCGGTCAACGGCCATGAAACCGGTTTTTTGATCCAGGTCTATTCCTTCCAGGACAAGGCCCGCGCCGACAAGGCATTGGCCGGTTTGCAGCAGGCGGGGTATAAAGCGTTTTTGGAAGTCAGTGATTTAGGGGAGAAAGGGACATGGTACCGGGTGCGCGTCGGCGGCCTTGATAATGAGGCCCAGGCCCAGGGCGTGTTGGAGGAAATACGTAAAAACTATCAAAGCGGATTTATCGTTAAACCTAAAAAATAAGGACGCTGTCATGGACCGTGC
>JACQQW010000172.1 GCA_016206745.1 Candidatus Omnitrophota bacterium
GGATTGTTTTTTATAATGATTGGGCTAATCTCATTGATAAAAGTTCAAAACACAAGAGAATAAAGAACGGAAAAAGCGAATGGTGTAATAAAGGTGAAATTCATAGTGCATTTGAAAAACTATTTGCTAAATTCAAAAATTCTATTTTGGTTGTTTCTTATCGAGATGATGGCACACCCACGATTGCAGAATTAGTGAAGATGTTAGAAAAGTATAAAAAATCAATCGAGATAAAAGAACTTGATTACAAATATGTTTTAAGCAACGGAAACTCAAAGGAGGTTTTAATTATCGCCAAATAACTTATGGAAAATAAACAAAAGCATTTAGAGTTTATACAGGCAGTCATAAATAGAATGGCTAGTAATTCGTTTTTGTTAAAAGGATGGGCGATTACATTGGTGGCGGCACTTTTTGCTTTATCGGCCAAAGACACAAATCATGCCTACATTCCATCCAGTAGAAAGATTTTTTAATGCCGGTGCAGATTTATAATTCATTGACTAAGAAAAAAGAAGAGTTTGTCCCCTTAGAAGGCAATGCCGTCAAGATGTACACCTGCGGGGTCACGGTGTATGACCGCTGCCATTTGGGCCATGCCCGCAGTTTGTATGTTTTTGACGTGGTCCGCCGGTATTTGAAGTTCCGCGGCTATAACGTGCGTTTCGTGCGCAATATCACCGACGTGGATGACAAGATCATTCATAAAGCCATTGAGACCAAACGCGCCAGCGCGCAGGTCAGCGAAGAACAAATCCGTTTTTATTATGAAGACATGAAGCTTTTAGGGATTTCGCCAGGGGACGCGGAACCAAAGGCCACCGATGACATTCCCGCCATGATCACGCATATCCAGGGACTGATGGACAAAGGCCATGCCTATTCTGTCGATGGGGATGTGTATTTTGACGTGCGCTCTTTTGAGGGGTATGGGAAATTGTCCGGCCAAAGCATTGACCAAATGCATGAGGCCGTGCGCATCGAGAAGGGGACGAAGAAAAAAGACCCGCTGGATTTTGCCATGTGGAAATCTTCCAAGCCCGGTGAACCGGCCTGGGACAGCCCCTGGGGGCCGGGGCGGCCGGGATGGCACATCGAATGCTCCTGCATGAGCATGAAGCATCTGCACACCCAGACGCTGGACATACACGCCGGGGGCCGGGACTTGATTTTTCCCCACCATGAAAATGAACTGGCCCAGTCGGAGGCCCTGACGGGCAAGCCTTTTGCCAAATATTGGATCCATCACGGGCTTTTGACCATTGACGGCCAGAAAATGTCCAAGTCCCTGGGGAATTTTATTACCATCCAGGACGCTGCGGTTAAATATACCATCGATGAGATCAAAATGTTCTTTTTGTTTTCGCATTATGCCAGTCCCATTGATTTTACCGATGGTAAAATGCTGGAGGCGCGCAAGGCCCTGGCCAAATTTGATATATTATTTTACCGCGCCGCCCAATTGCTGGCCAATAAGGACATTGAAGGCGTGCAGGCGGGTTTTATCACCAAATACAAAAATGAATTCACCGCGGCCATGGACGATGATTTCAATACGCCCAAGGCCCTGGCCGCGCTGTTTAATTTGATCAATGACACCAATACCTACATTGACAATAACAGCGATGACAGTTCCTATTTGGGCGTTATCTACCATGCCGTGGACGTGTTGGAAAGTTTTGGGCGCAATATTTTCGGCCTGTTCTTAAACGAAAAGGCGCAGGAATTAAACCCGGAATTAAAAGCGTTGCTGGATGAACGCGCCGCCGCGCGGCAGGCAAGAAATTTCAAACGTTCCGATGAATTGCGCGATGCGCTCAAATCCAAAGGAATTGCCGTCGAGGACACTAAAGCCGGACAGGCGTGGAGATGGATTTGAAAGGGAAATTTATAACTTTTGAAGGCTCGGAAGGGTCCGGCAAGAGCACCCAGGCGGCTTTGGCATTGGAATATCTGAAACAGCGCAACTCGCCGGTGATGCTGGTGCGCGAGCCCGGTGGGGTGAAGATTTCCGAACGCATCCGCGGGCTTTTACTCGACGTGAAGAACACCGGCATGGGGGATGAATGCGAGACGTTGTTGTACATGGCCGCGCGCGCGCAAATGGTCAAAGAAGCGCTTGTCCCGGCGCTTGGGGCCGGAAAAATTGTTTTGTGCGACCGTTTTTTGGATTCCACCATTGCCTATCAGGGCTTTGGCAATGGAGTGGACGTGAAATTTATTAAAGAACTGGGCAGTTTTGCCACCAAAAGCATTAAGCCCGATTTGACCATTTTATTCGACATTGAAACGCAAAAAGGGCTGGCGCGCGCCAATGCCCGGAAAGACCGCATTGAACAGCGTCCGCTGGATTATCACAACCGTGTCCGCCAGGGATATTTGACTTTGGCCAGAGAACATCCGCAGCGGATCAAAGTCATTACGGTGGATGCGGACAAAGAACAGATTTTTAAACAGGTCAAGACTTTGATCGATGCGGTATTATGATTCCGGCTGCGCAGGAAGAAATCCTCAACCGTTTTAAATGTTTGATGGCGGCCAATCGCCTGGCGCATGCGTATTTGTTTGTGGGGCCGGCGGAAACAGGCAAGGCGCCGACGGCCCTGGCAGTGGCGCAACTGGTCAATTGTGATGCTGCCAATGCCCCGTGCCATGATTGTGTTTCTTGCCGTAAAATCGCCTCCGGCAACCACCCCGATGTGCGCATGGTCGGCGGCGATGAGAACGAAGCGATCAAGATCGATGATGTCCGTCAGGTGTTGGGGCGGGTGGCTTTGAGGCCGTTTGAGGCCCGTCTTAAAGTGTTTGTCCTGCGGGACGCGCAGCGCATGACCACGGAAGCGGCCAATGCCTTGCTGAAAACTTTGGAAGAACCGGCGCCTAATACCTTGATGATTTTAACCACGGCCGTGCCTGAAGCCTGTCTGGACACGATCAAATCGCGCTGCCATATGGTAAAATTCTTTTGCTCCGGGGACCGCCTGCCGCAGGACAAGGACCGGATCCTGGACGTATTTTTAAGCCGGCAGGACAATGAGGAATTTTTGAAGGCTTTAAGCGGCGACCGGCAGCAGACCGCTCAAGCCATGCTGGTTTTATTAAGCTGGGTGCGGGACGTGGTGTTGTATAAAGCCACGGCAGACACACGGCATGTGGTTTATCAGGGCCGCCTTGGCGATCTTAAGAACATGTCCCAAAGGAACATGGATGATTTGCGCGCGCTCAAGGCGCAGATCGTCCGGGTCAAATCTTTAGCCGATGAAAATCTCAATGTGAAAATGGCATTGAGTTTAGTGAGGGAGCGCTTGTGGAACAATTGATTGAAGTCAAATTAGGCGAGTGCCGGCCTGTTGGAATATATGATGCCAACGGGATTGTTTGCGTCCGGGGAGACATCGTCATTGTAGAGATGGAAAAGGGTTCCGAGTTCGGTAAAGTCGTCAACGCGTCGTATAAAACTTGTTCCGGGGCAAATGTCAATCCGGCCGGCAAAGTTTTGCGCCTGGCCACCGAAGGGGATTTGCGCCAGATCGTCAACAATCAAATGAAGGCCAAGGAAGCCCTGCAGACCTGCCAGCGCAAGGTGGTTGAGGCCAGGCTGGACATGCAGTTGGTCAGCGCGGAATATTCCTTCGACAGCGCCAAAATTCTGTTTTTCTTTACGTCGGAGGGCCGGGTGGATTTTCGCAATTTGGTCAAAGATTTGGCCAAAATGTTCCGCGCGCGCATTGAGTTAAAACAGATCGGCGTGCGCGACAAGGCCAAGATCGTCGGCGGTATCGGGGTCTGCGGCCGCGAATTGTGCTGTTCTTCCTATATGAAAGGGTTTCACCCGCTGTCCATTAAAATGGCCAAGGACCAGGGCCTGCCTTTGAACCCGTCGAAAATTTCCGGGGTCTGCGGCCGGGTGAAATGCTGCATGGCCTATGAGTATCAGGTATACCGCGAAATGTCCCGCGAACTCCCTAGGATGGGGGCCAAGGTGACGACGGAGGCCGGCGAAAAAGGCCGGGTCATTGCCGTGGACATCCTCAAGCGTTCCATCACCGTCGATTTAGGCGAAGGCAAGACCACGAGAATGACGTATGCTTCATCCGCCCACCATGAAACAGCGCCGGCATGAGTAAATTTTACGTCACCACCCCTATTTATTACGTCAATGATGCCCCGCATATCGGGCATGCCTATACCACCATTTTAGCGGATGTATTGGGCCGGTACCACCGCAGCGCCGGGGATGAGGTGTTTTTTTTGACCGGCCTGGATGAGCATGGGCAGAAAGTCAAACAGGCGGCTGAAAAGCGCGGGCTTTCCCCGCAGGAGCATTGCGATGATTTGGCCCCCCGTTTTATCAATCTTTGGCAGAAGCTGGACATCCGTTACGACGATTTCGCGCGCACCACCCAGGAGCGCCATAAACGCGTGGTGCAGGCAGTCCTGCAGAAAGTCTATGAAGCGGGTGATATTTACATCGACGAGTATGAGGGGTTGTATTCGGTCGCCGAAGAACGGTTCATTACAGAAACCGAACATGCCGGCGGCCAGTTCCGTGATGTTAAAACCATCAAGGAAAAGAATTATTTTTTTA
>JACQQW010000173.1 GCA_016206745.1 Candidatus Omnitrophota bacterium
CACCACGATAGTAATAACAATCGCGATTTACACCGCTGAAAACCTTGTGCGCGCCTAGAGATTTCATCACATTTCTCGCGGTACCCGCATTTTTTATTCTGAATTTTACACCTTTACTTGTGAGTGGTGTAACTTCTAAATTATGTTTTAAATTTTGGCCTAATGCTGGAATTGTGTACACACCATTTCTAATCATGTTTATTGGTATTACTATCTATGGTCATATTTTGTTATTTAATCGAATGAAACATTTACATGGCATAGCTAGAAATCAAATTAAATATGTTTTTCTAGGTACGGTTATAGGTTTTATTGGAGGATCCACTAATTATCCGCTATGGTATGGGATACCCATTTTACCAGTTGGAAATGTTTTAGTTTCGGTCTATATTCTTTGTGTTGCCTATGCGATTATTAAATACCATCTTTTAGACATCGAAATCATCCTCACCCGCGCGACTATTTTTCTTATTGTCTACACCTTGGTATTAGGCTTTCCTATCTGGCTCAGTTATCAAAAAGTCCCCTGGATTTTTCCCATGCTTTTGATGGGTGCCCTGGCCTCTAGCGGGCCTTTTATTTACCAGTATTTCCAGCGCCGCGCGGAAAAGCGGCTTTTGGAAGAACAGCGCCGGTATCAGGACACTTTGCGCAAGGCCGCGGTGGGCATGAACCGCATTAATCAGCTGAAGAAAGTTTTTACCTTGATCGTTGACCTGATCACCTCGCAAATGAGGGTTGAATGCACATTGATATACGCGCTGGACGATGAAAAGAAAGATTATGTCCGGCAGGCGGCCAAATATTTAAGCCGGGGGGAGGATTTTGCCCAAAAGATCCCTTCCGGATCGCCGCTGGCGGAATATTTGAAAGCCTCCCGCGGCATCGTGGCCTATGACGACATGCACCATCAGGCGCAGGCAAACCAGGAGCATCCGCAGGTGGATGTCATCCGGGTTCTGGCTGAATACCGTTTTCATGATGCTCTGGTCCTGCCGGTCTTTATTGAAGATGATCTGCAGGCCATGATCGTTGTGGGCAAGAAACAGAACGGCCGTATTTTTACCAAGGACGATGTGTCGGTATTGATGACCCTGGCCAATCAAACCGCCCTGGGGATGGAGAACTCTTATCACTGGGCGGCGGAAACCAAGCGCATGGAAGAAGAGGGGTTAAAAGTGCGTTCCGCCTCGGTGGACAGGATGGGCGGGTCTTTGGCGCATGAGATCGACAACCCGAATACCATCATCATCAATGAAGCGGATTACCTCAAAGAGGCCCTGGACAAAGACCGGAGCATTGTCATGCCGGACGCTTTGCGCAAGGAGTTTAAAAAAACATTGAATTTCATCATTGATTCCGCCAAACGGGTCTCCTCCATGATCGACGCGATATTGGAGTATTCCAAGATGGGGGCGGGGGAGTTGAAGCCCGTCAACATCAATGAAGCGCTCGGTGATTTTTTAAAGATCATGACCCCGCAGGTGAAGAAAGAAGGGGTCGATTTTCAAGTGGAAGCAAGTCATGATTTGCCCATGATCCTGGGAGATAAAGTCCAGCTCATAGAAATCTTGATGAATTTCGTGGTCAATTCCCTGCATGCGGTTAGGCAAAACCAGTGGTGGCCTAAAATTGTGAAGCTGAAAGTGTTCCTTGACCAAAACGGCATGGTGCGCCTGGAAGCCGCGGACAACGGGTATGGGATACCGGCGAGGCTTATAGAGGACATATTTTTGCCTTCCGTGACCACCAAGTCCGCGGAAGGGACAGGATTGGGGCTTTACCGGGTGAGAAAGATCGTGGACAGTTATAAGGGCAGGGTATGGGCGGAGTCAGAGGGCAGGGGCAAGGGGGCGAAATTCATCGTGGAGCTTCCGGTGGCCGCAGGCGGCGGCCATGCGCCACAGCCGCCGCCCAGGGTCAAGAGGATCATGAAACTCAAATGAAATGGTCCTGTTCGGGGACACGTACGGAAACCGCACATGTCCCCGAATTAGGCACGTGTCCCCTTATTTCTTAAGCTTTGAAAGTTATGGCTGGATGTGGTATATTTAAAGTATGAAACGTGATGAAGGTCAAAATACCATTGAATATATTTTACTTGTTGTGGCGGTGGTGACGGTCCTGATTATTTTCTTAAAGCCGTCTTCGTCCAACCGCTATAGTTCCGCAGTGGATCACGCCCTTTTCCAGGGCGCCATCAAGCAAATTAAAGGCCTCAACGAAGAAATAAAACTGCCTTGAGGCTAGAATTTACGCGTCCCGTCGGAAATCCTGCGTTTCATTGCGTCCATGAGCTCTTGTTGTTTCAGGCGCGCGTTTTCGGTCGCCTGGCGCTGCTGTTCCTTGATTTGAGCGGACTGCGCGGCAATGGATGGCGGGGTGCTTTTAAAGTTTTTTCCAATGCCGCCGACATAACCAAAGAAAATCCCCAGGGCCCAAATTC
>JACQQW010000174.1 GCA_016206745.1 Candidatus Omnitrophota bacterium
GTTCATAGGCGTAACGCATTAATAAACGCCGCATGGCCGGATGTTCCCGCCTTAAAGAAACAAGTTTTATTTTAACCTTTTTTTCGGAACAAACCACATTTTCTTTAATCCTTTGCAACAAGGCCTGGTTTAAAAAATCGTAGTCTTGCGCGGCGCTGCGGGCCAAATCAACCAGGGTCCCTGTAATGTTGGGATTATACTCTTTTGCCAAATGCGGTAATAGTTCCAAACGGACCTTATTGCGCGTATAATCGGTCCTGGCATTGGTCTCATCCACGCAGTATTTTAATGCACAGCAATTGGCATGGTCTTCGACGTCTTTACGGGTCAACTCCAGTAATGGACGGATGAGCTTGAATCCTTCCATGTTGCGTTGGGGTAAAATCGCCCTCAACCCCCGCAGCCCGCTGCCGCGGATCAAGCGCATCAAGACCGTTTCCGCGACGTCATTTTGAGTGTGCGCCACGGCAACGGCGTCCGCGTTAAGCCGGCGGCACAAGTCAAAGAAAAAACCATACCGCCATTTCCTGCTTTGGTCTTCAGAAATCTTTTTCTTTATAATGCCTTTGCGCTGCCTGCGGACAGTGATAGGAACATTCAGGCGCGCGGCCAATTGTTCGACGCATTTTTGGTCCCGGTCGGAAGTGGGACGCAGGCAATGGTTCAAATGGGCAATATGCAAAGAAATGGACAAATCAGGCGCAAGCCCGCGCATGATATGGGCCAAAACCACGGAATCCGGACCTCCGGAAACTCCTAAAATGATCTTGTGCCCCGGGCCGATTAACCGGTGCCGGCGGATAAATCTCAGGACTTTGTCTTTAATCCTAAAACAAGGCATCAATTACTTAAAAACCCGCGTTGCTCGCGTTTGGCTTCTTGATAGGCAAGGCGCAGCTGGCCTGCGTATTTTATATTTGGGGGCCGGATCTTTAAATAGACAAAACCTTGACGCAAAAGTTCAACGTTGGCCATCCGGCCGTCCGGTAAAAATACATAGGCCTGGTATTTCCCATCATCATCCATGGACTGCACGTCATATTCTAATTTGACCTTTTTATCTTCCAATAAATCCTGCGCATAGGTGATCGCTTGTTCCTCCAAAGGAATGGCAACATCTTCCCTGTGTTCAATGGCCTTGCCGTTTTTATCCAAGTCAACGGTTTTACGCAACGGCAGGCCGGCGGATTCAATCCCTATTAAACGGACCCTGCGGCCGTTTTCCAAAACAATCACGTTGGAATTGGCGACCTTGACCACCAAGGCTTGTTCCTGCTTTGAGGAAAAATGGAGCAGGTCATCTATGCCGTCCCGGGCCGTGGCATGAGTGCCCGCGATCAAAACAAAAAATCCCAAAAAAAATAAAATGCCCAAACGCATGTGCCTCCAAACTTTTGTGTTTATATTATACTATGTGGCAGGCAAGAATTCAATCGTGAGGACGTAATTATACCCGATGTTTTTTATCATATGGACCTTAAATTGGTCCGCGGGCAATAACTCATTGATTGTTTTATAACCGCTCTTTTTAAGCACCGCGCAGGTCAACTTCTGCTCTTTAATGAATTGGATCAACTCCTGGGCATTTTTTAAGATGGGTAAGGGGTGCGGGCTGAAATAATTACCCCCATTGATGTTTAATACGGCCATTTCCTGACCGGTGTAATACCTGATCCCGCGGGCATAAGGTTTGCTGGACAAAATGACCGCTTTTTGCCCCGGGTGATACGGCAAATATTGCACGGCATCAAAAGAGGAGATGTACGGTCCAATGTCCGCCCGGATTATAAACCCTGTCCATAAAAACGGCAGGAGCCATAAACTCAAGACCCGTAAAGCCGCATCCAATTTTTCTTTAAGCAATAAAATGACCAGCCACCCGGCAAAGGCAATCAGCAAGGCGGACAAAAAATAGGCCGGCAAAATGGAAGGAACATATTTTTGATACACCGGATATGCCGCCAGGATCGCAATGCCAAAAATAAACGCAACCCCGCTCATGATCATAAGAAAAACCCTGACCAGGCGGGACCGGGGGTTTGTCAGGGCGTCTTCAATAAAGCCGCCGGTCAAAAGGGCCAGGGCCGGCCATAACGGCAGAATATAACTGGCCAGTTTCGAATGCGCTGAATGAAAAATAATAAACACAACCAAAATCCAGCTTAAAATAAAATATTCAAAATGGCTTGCCCCCCACTTTAATTTTTTAAACATGGACACGCACCCGGCAATGAAAAACAAGCTCCAGGGAAACAGGCCCATGATCATGGTCAACGGATAAAAAAACCAGCGGTCATTGCCTTTATGTTCGGCCTCCAGCCAGCGGCGCCAATGGTCATTATAGAAAAATTCATGGATAAAGGCATGGCCGTACTTGTTGATCATGAAGACGTACCACGGCAAAGCAATGCCTAAGCATAAGAAAAATCCGCCCATCACCCGCCGGTCATAAATAAAATCCAGTTTGCCGCGGTAAAGTAAAAACAAAATAACGGTCAGTTCCGGGAGCAACAGCCCTAAAGGCCCCTTAGTCAGGACGGCAAGGCCTGCAAAGAAGTAAAATCCCATTATTCCAAAGAGCTTGCGCCGGGGATTGACAAAAGCCAAATAAAACGACAATAGCGCGTAGAGGATAAAAACCGAAAAGACCATGTCGGTAAAAACGGTCTTGCCCATACCGACAAATAAAGCGCCGGTGCATAAAACCAGGGCCGACCAAAAAGCCCTGCGTTCACTGAAAAAACCAAGCAGCCCCAATGCATAAACACCTAAAACCCCCATGCACGCAAAAAAAGCCGGGAACAGGCGCGCGCTAAAGGGCGTCGCTCCCCACCAATCAAAAACAAGGCGCAAAAGCCAATATATGAAAATGGGCTTTTCGAATTGCGGCTGATTGAAGATATGCGGCACCAGCCATTCCCCTTTGGCCGCCATTTCCTTGGCCGTCAAAGCATAAAACACTTCATCGGGATCGGTCAAAGGAATCAAACTGTTTCCAAAAAAGAAAAAAAC
>JACQQW010000170.1 GCA_016206745.1 Candidatus Omnitrophota bacterium
CATCCGCAGCGACCCTGCCAATAAGAAAGTCAAGATCCTGGTGATTTCGGCGATGAGTGAATCTGAAGAAATCCGGAAGATCATGGCTTTGGGCGCGGATGATTATTTGGAGAAGCCGTTTAGCAATGAGGCATTAATGGCCAAAATTGAGCGTATGCTGGGGTAAATGCGTGGACATCATTGTTTATATTCTTATGCTGTTGGTGTTCTGGCTCCTGGCCATCCTGCGCATGGTCCGGGGGGAGCATAAAAAATTGGCCGTTGCCTTGAGTGAATTGCAAAAGACCCACCGTGACCTGCAGAATGCCCAGGCGCAATTATTGCAATCGGAGAAATTTTCCGCCATCGGCCAGTTGGCCGCCGGCATTGCGCATGAAATCAATAATCCCATTGGTTTTATCAACAGCAATTTGCAGACCCTGGAAAAATACGCCGCGCACTATAGCCGGTTATTGGGGATCCTCAATAAATTAGAGAAGGCCCTGCGGGACAAAGACCAGGAACGGGCGGCCCATATTGTTGCGTCATGGGAGAAGGTCAGGCAAGAGACCGATTTTGCTTTTATTGACGATGATATCGGCAATTTGATCAAAGAGTCCAGGGAGGGCGTGCAGAAAGTCAGCAGGATTGTGCTGGATTTGCGCGCGTTCGCCAGCCCGGACAAGGGCGCCATGGATTCCATCAATATCGAAGCGCTGATGGAAAGCATGTTGAACATCGCCTGGAACGAGATCAAATACAAGGCGGAGTTAAAAAGGGATTACGGCGATGTGCCGTTGATTTTTTGCAACCCGCAGAAAATCGGCCAGGTCTTCGTCAATATACTGATCAACGCGGCCCAGGCCATCAAGGACAAAGGGTTTATAACGATCAAGACATATACTAAAGCAAACTATGTGTGCGTGGACTTCAGCGACACCGGATGCGGCATAGCCCCGGAACACATTACGAGAATTTTCGATCCGTTTTTTACCACCAAGCCGCCGGGCAAAGGGGTGGGGCTGGGACTGAGCATCAGTTATGACATTGTCAGAAAACACGCGGGCACGCTTACGTTTACTTCCAGCCCGGACAAAGGGACCACATTTACGCTTATGCTGCCCACGACCTATGCGTGGAGAGATGTGAAGGAGTTGCCATGAAAGAGACCAAGGTTTTATTTTTGGATGACGAAGAGAATGTGCGCAATTCGCTGCGGCGCATGTTTGCCGACGAGGCCTATGGGGCAGCCATTGCCGGCAATTGCGCCGAAGCCATGGACATTCTCTCCAGGGAGAAAATAAAAGTGGTTTTAAGCGACCAGCGCATGCCTGATATTTCCGGGGTGGAATTCCTGCACCGGGTCAAGGCCCAATACCCGGACATGGTGCGCATCCTTTTTACTGCCTATGCCGACCTTTCCGCGGCGGAGCAGGCCATTAATATCAGCGAGGTCTTCCGGTTCATCAATAAACCATGGCACCCGGAAGAGCTTAAGGCCGCGGTGGTGGGCGCCATGTATCATTATGACCTGGTCATGGAGAACCGCCAATTGTTTGAGGCCGCCAAAACCAAAAATGAAGAGCTGCAGTTGGCCAATTGCAAGCTGAAAATCCTTTACGACATTCAAAAAGAATTCAGCTCCACGCTTTCGCATGAATTAAGGACGCCCCTGGCTTCCATTAAGGCTGCCATCGACATTGTCATCAGCGGCACGGCCGGCGAACCAACGGCGGAGCAAAAGAATTTCTTGGGAAGGGCCAAGGACAATGTGGACCGGCTCAACCGTTTGATCAATGACATCCTTGACCTGGCGCACCTGGAATCCGGAAAAGTGTCTTTAAACGCGCGTTCCGGGGACATCAATAAAACCATCCAATCGGTGGCGCAAACCCAGGAGGCTGTGGCCCGGGCCAAAGGACTGTACTTAAAAGTGAGTTTGGATCCGGCCGTCCCTAACTTGGCCTTTGACTCTGACAAAATTATTCAGGTTTTAAATAATTTAACTTCCAATGCCATAAAGTATACGGAGTCCTGCGGCATTACGGTATCCAGCCTGCCGCGCGTGCAGGAGAACCATTTAGAGGTGCGCGTCCAGGACACGGGACATGGCATAAAACCGGAAGACATGGCCAAGCTGTTTGAGAAATTTCAGCAGCTTGGGGACCCTTCCCAACGCAAGCACGGCGGGACGGGTCTGGGCCTGGCGATTTGCAAGGAAATCATCCGCCAGCACGGCGGACAAATCAGCGTCGAGTCAAAACAAGGCCAGGGGAGCTCTTTCTATTTCATTCTTCCCATCGAGGAGAGGAGGCAGCGATAAATGGATACCACCAAAAAAATCCTTATCATAGATGATGAGGCCGATCTGGCGCATATGCTTGGTTTTCAATTCAAAGCCAAAGGATTCGAGGTGCGCACGGCAGGGGATGGCCTGGCAGCGCTGCAGATCGTCCATGAGTTTATGCCCAATTTGATCATTTTGGACATCAATATGCCGCGCATGGGCGGCATCGAGTTTTACAGTAAAATTTGCGGTTCCCATGGCCGGCCGCTTTATCCGGTGCTGGTCTTGACCGCCCGCGCCAATATCAAAGGGCTTTTCCAGGATTTGGAAATCGCCGGATTTATGATCAAGCCTTTTGACATCGACCACTTGGTATATGAGGCGGAGGTGATCATCAAGAAGAAAAGCCAGTCGGCATCCAAGCTCCCGGCAGGATTTTCCGCGCGGCCGCGCAAGATTTGCGTTGCAGAACATGATCAGAATGTTTTTAATCAATTGACCGGGCTTTTTCTCAATGCTGAATATTCGGTGGTCCCTGCCAGGAATGGGGCGATGGCCATCGAAAAAATGATGAAGGACGTCCCTGATGCGGCCCTGGTGCAGTTGGGGCTGCCGGACATTCCCGGGGACACGGTGATTTTCCGCTTAAGCCAGATGGCCAAGACCATGGAAGTTAAATTTGTCCTGTACACCCCCCGCACCGTTGAGCATGATTATGAGGTGATGGAACGCATTAA
>JACQQW010000014.1 GCA_016206745.1 Candidatus Omnitrophota bacterium
AGCCATTACATTGCCACCGCCTAGCAGCTCAAGCGCCTTAATCCGCTCATCCATTCGGTGATGGCGGGCAGCCGTCCGCCGGCAAACCCGCCTCCCGCCATGGACCCTAATGGAAAGACGGCGGTGCTGGTCGTCAACGGGTTTAATGGGTTGGGGCTGCACACGTTGTTTAATGTGGTGCGCCTTTTCGGGGAGCAGTTTCGGAACTATGTGTTTGTGCAGGTGGGCGTCATCGACGCCGGAAATTTTAAAGGACAGGCCGAGGTGGAGGCGCTGCACAACAAGATCGACCATGAGAACCAGCGCTATGTCGACTATATGCGCGGCGAAGGGTTTTACGCCCAAAGCATCACCTCCACGGGGATCGACGTGATCAGTGAAGTGGAAAACATCGGCAAAGACATCATCAAGCGTTTTCCCGGCGTGGTGTTTTTCGGCGGGCAAGTGGTGTTTGAAAAGGAAACTTTTTTCACCAAATGGCTGCACAACTACACCGTCTTTGCCCTGCAGCGCCGCCTCTACAACCACGGCATCCCGTTTCTGGTCATGCCGATCCGGGTGTAATTATGGCCAAACTAAAGCTAGATTTGCACGACATTTTTAACAATGGCCGGGCCATCGAATCTGAGCTTGACCGCATTATTGAGGAAGCCGTGTCTAAGAAAATTTCCCTGGTGGAAATCATCCCCGGCAAAGGCAGCGGCCAGCTCAAGAAACGCGTCCTGCGGTTCCTGGAACAAAAACACATCAAAGCGCTCTACCACCGCCTGGAAAAAGACGACAAGAATTTTGGCCGGGTTTTTGTCCATTTCAAATAGCTCCCATATCTTTTTTCCATCCTATATGTTTGACAAATGTAAGACAATATGATATGCTTATATTGAAGATAACCCACAAGGAGGGGTGTATATGCAGACTGTTGCTATCCGTGAATTGAACCACCATATGTCTAAATATATAAAGAAGGTCAAAAGCGGGGAACGGATTGTCATTACCGAACGTAATATGCCGGTGGCTGATATTGTGCCCCATCAGGCCGGTCAGAGTGTCCCCAGTTGGAAGCGTCCTATTGATCCGGTCCGCATGAAAGGCGAACCTGCCAGCCGGACCATTATCCGTATGCGCCGTGAGGAGCGCGCATGAGAGTTTTTTTTGATACTTCCGCGCTGACAAAAAGGTATTTATATGAATCCGGATCATTGGCCGTGCAGGAAATGCTGGTTAAAATTGACCAGGTCATTGTTGCGCCGACTTTTTTAACGGAATTCGCGGTCCTTATCCAGCGGCGCTATAGACACAAAGATCTCACTGTTGAACAAATGCGATCATTGAAGCAGCATATGGCAGAGGACATCATGTCATTTCAAATAGTCAGATGGAATGATGATCTGGTTGAACACACGGTTGATTTGGCGGAAAAATATCCTCTGGCCACATTGGACATTATTCAATTGGCCAGCGCCTGCTCCATTGCACCGGACAAGTTTGTTACCTCGGATAAACAATTGTATGCTTATGCTCGCCAAGAGATAAAATCAGCAGTATTCATATGACTTCTCAAAATGACTGAAAAAATCAAAGCCTTTTTCCACAGTGTATACACCAAATTAGTGAAGATGGATGATTCACCCCAGCGCATTGCTCTGGGGTTTGGGGTCGGCGTTTTTTTGGGCATTTTGCCCGGCACCGGCCCGATTGCGGCGCTGGCAGCGGCTTTTATATTCAAAATCAATAAAGCGGCCGCTTTATTGGGCAGTCTGTTGACCAACACCTGGTTAAGTGTCGTGACTTTTTTTATATCCATTAAAATCGGTTCGGCCATTTTAGGCGTGGAGTGGGTGGACGTCCAGCGCCAGGCCCGTGATGTGATGGACCATTTCTCATGGAAGGCTTTATTCGATGTGTCGCTTTTGAATGTGCTTAAACCTTTGCTGGCCGGTTACGCGGTCGTCGGTCTTATATGCGGGTGCTTGGCCTATGCCCTGGTCCTGGTCCTCCTGAAAAGGCGTCCAGGTTGATTTCGCTTGTTTTTTCCCATTGCCGGGATTATACTATTTTCGTTTTATATGGAGGGGATTGATGTTAGAGAACCGCCGTCACCTGCGCATCCGTGAAATCACCGATGTCCGATGGGTTGTTTTAGGCAAGGATGTTGCCGGGGAAGGCAAAGTGTTTAATATCAGCACGTCGGGTCTTTTATTGCAAACTGACGCGCAGTTTGATCCGCGCCGCAGCGGTGTTCTTTATATTGATGCCCATGGAGAAGCGCCTTTAGAGTTTGGCCCTAAAAAGGGGAAGATTGTTTGGTTCAGGTCAATGCCGTCCAGGCCAGGTTATCAATGCGGAGTAGAGTTTTTAAAGAATTTGCCATTCGACAGGCCTTTGCAGGAATGGATTGACCGCAAGGTTGAAGCTTTTGCGCAAGCGGAAAATGCCAATATTCTTAATCACTATATTTCTTAAAATGGGGGGAGTGCGTGGCAGAAACACTATTAAACCAACAGGAACAAAAAATTGACCAGGTCATGGACGGTCAAAACCAAAACACTTTTTTGAAAAGGACCGTCGGTTTGATCCTTGCCGTCGTTATGATCGCTTTGACGGCCTATGTGATCAACCTTCAAAATCAGAATAACCGCACCTTGTCCCATACCAATGAGCTTTTTGCTTCTTCTTCTTCGCACCAGGCGTCCAATTACCGTTCCTATGTTAAGCAGTATAAAGACACCAAAGAGCAATTGGAAGAGACCACCCGCAAATTGGAAATGGTGCAGAAAGAACTGGACCAGGCCAGCGCGGAATTGGCGACTACCAAGGGCATGTTGACGGAAACCCAGGGAATGCTGGCCCAGGCCCAGGCGGAAAATGCCAAGCTCAAGCAGGAAGTACAGGACCTGGAAGTCCTGCGCGGCGCCGAGAATGTCAAGACCGTTCCGGAATTGGAAGCCAGGATCAATTCTTTGAAGCAAAAGAACGTGGAAGTAAGCTCTGAGCTCACCAATGTTAAAAATGAATTGCGCGCTTTTGAAGCCGAATTTTCGGATACGCGCGAGGGCAAGTCTTTAATCGTCCTGTTTCAGAACAAAATCAAGCTGGTCAAAAGCCGCATGCGTTATTTGAAGCAAGAGGCCTATTTTGCCAAAGTGGCCGCCCAAAAAGAAAAAGACCGCGTCGCGGCGATGAACGGCAACAGCGGTTATTTGGTGCGCGGCGGCCAGCCGAACAAAAGCGGCAATGCCAAAGGTTTTGCCATTGATGTTAAAATGGTTCAGTAGAGACGCAAAATTTTGCGTCTCTACGCAGGTTTAAACAAATAATACCGGTTTGGCTGGGTTTTTTCAGGCAAATCGGTATTATTTTATAGGAGGGAAACAAAACATGTCATTGGAAGATAAAATCAGCCGGGATTATGTCCAGGCCATGAAAGCCAGGGACACCGCGCGTTCTTCGGCGCTTAATTTCCTGCGGGCGCAGATCAAAAACGTCAAAATCGACAAGCGGGTCGAACAAGTCGCGGACGAAGATGTGGTGGCGGTCATTAAAAAACAAGTCAAACAGCGGCAGGATTCCATTGCCCAATTCACCAGCGGCGGCCGTAGCGACCTGGCGGCGAAAGAAGAAGCGGAAATGGCCCTCCTGAAGGAATATTTGCCCGCGGCCATGTCCCCCGAGGCGTTGGGGTCCATCATCGATGAAGTGATCAAGGCCGCCGGTGTTTCATCCATCAAAGATATGGGCCGCGTGATGAAAGAAGTTCTGGCCAGGACCGGGGGTAAAGCGGACAATCAGACGGTCAGCGCTTTGGTTAAAGAGCGTTTGACTAAATTGTAGGACATTCATGCATTGGATCAAATGGTTTTTAATGGCCATGGCCGTTGTGCTCGCGGCCGGCATCCTTTTTTTTACCTTCTGGCTGCGTGACCGGTATGTTGTCCCCATCCTCACCTACCATAATGTTTCCGATGCCACGGGCCGCAGCGCATTAAATAATGTGACACCCAGGCGTTTTGCCTGGCAGATGAAATTTCTTAAAGAACACGGGTATCATGTGGTCAGTTTTGATGATTGGGTGGAGGGCACGAAAAAAGGCCTGGCTTTTTCCCATAATACGGTGGTCATTCATTTTGACGACGGATATGAAGACAATTATACCCAGGCGTTCCCTGTGCTTAAAAGTTACGGGTACCCGGCCATGGTGTTTTTGATTTCCGATCAAATGGGGGCGCCCGGTTTTTTGACCTGGGGCCAGGTCAGGGAAATGGACGCGCACGGGTTTAAGGCCGGTGCCCATACC
>JACQQW010000171.1 GCA_016206745.1 Candidatus Omnitrophota bacterium
CCGGCTTTCAATAAATACGGCTCCACCACATCCACCAGGGTGTCCGGCTCTTCATTGAGCGTCGCTGCCAGCGCTTCGATGCCGACCGGCCCGCCGGCATAATGGGTCTTGATGATCTCCAATAAACGCCGGGGCCGCAGGGACAGGATACTGGGCAATTAAATGCTCAGGTAAATCGTAGCCGTAGGCACCCAGGGAAAACAGATCACTGGATGGCATGAAGGCTGCTGATGGATTTCCCAAATAAAATTTCTTTGAAAGCATACAAAAACAGTTTCCTGTGCATACGTTCTATGATATGATTACAAAAAACCATAGGAGACAAACGCCATGAGGACCACCCTTGATTTACCCGAACAGATCATCGCTGAGGGATTAAAAGTGACCCATTTAAAAAGCAAGACAGAACTGATCACAACGGCCGTGCGGGAACTCATCCGCAAACATAAACTCACCGCGCTCAAGAAATTCAAAGGCACTATTGATCTTACAATCGATCTCAACACGCTCCGTGACCGCGCATGGCTGGCAGAGATCGCGCCATTAAAACTATTTTTATAAATCCGCAGGTGTCCTATAAAAGACTTGGCCGCAAGAAATATTGGGGTCACGCCTGATGTGGTTTTTTAGGAATCACCGCAAGCACTGTGTGGGCGCTGAATTCGAACTTGGCCTGGCCATTGCCGTTTTCTTTTAAGAAATTCTGCGCGCGTTGAATGCCATAACCATAACGGTTGACATAACCCAATGCCTTCATAGCTTCAGCAATAACAGGATTACGGTAACTATTGGTCCGCATAAAATTCTCCGGCGTCACTTCTCCATACAACCCCCCGGGGCTTTGAATTTCAACGCGGTCCTCAAACCAATAAAGGCGAATGGGCGTATTTGATTCATAGTCACGGTGCATGACCGCGTTCATGAGCAGTTCGCGCACAGCTAATTCAGGATAATCACTGATCATTCTTTCTCGTAAAACAGACACGGTCTCAAGCACGGTGTTTATATTCGTTTTCACCCGCACATCCAATTCCCGTAAGACACCCAATAAATCACCTGAGATTTCAGCCTGATCAACAGGCGAATCGGTCAAATGCGCGCCTTTAAAACGTAAATACTGGATATACGCTCCGGGCAGAAAATAACGCGGGTTTTTACCGAACAATAAAATGCCCGCGTTAGTAGGGCAATTGCGGCGCAAATCAAAAAACCTTAACGAGGCCAGTTGCTCTTCCAGCGTGCGGTGATTGGCGGCTATCACGTCCGGCGCCAACGCCTCATGGCGGTACGAGTCAAAAAGCCCCAGCGCTATGTCCTGCAACCCGCTTTCCAAACAAGGACGCACGTCAAAATTTCTTGTGGATGAAACCCGCCGTTCCGACAAAATCCTTTCCTCTTGTTCAGTCGCCAGCGCCCTGCGGGGGCCAACCCGTATCCAAACTTGCCCGTTATACCGCACGGGAGGAATATCGGAAGGCAGCACTTCGACCACCGCAACGTCACCATCAGGAAATGAAAACTTACGGATATTTATGGCCGGAAGCGGCTGAATATTCCCATTGGATCTCAAATTCCCCAGGTTCCGTAAAAGTTCATCATCCGCTTTCAGGCCGCTGCATTTTCCGCTGTCATCCGCGCCTATGACAAGATACCCGGGTTTACGGAAATTAGGGAAATCATTCGCGAAGGCGCAAATAGCTATTGAGAATTTATCCGTATCCTTGACGGAGGTCGTGCGCTCAACCCGGTCAGACTCAATGTCCGCCAACAATTCCATCAATTCTTTCTCATTTACCATGGCAGATCTCCATTAACAAATATCTTATTCAATTGGGATGTTTTTGCCTGCATCTTGAATGTCGCCGATATTGACGATTTGGACGCCGGGGTAATAGTATTTTAGGATCTGCTGGTAATTGAACTGCTGGCGGGCCATGCCGAATGCCCCCCACTGGCAAAGGCCGACGCCGTGGCCCCAGCCCTTGCCGATAAAATCCACATAATAGCCCTGCATTTTAATGTCATAATTGTTGCTGCGCAGCACATTGGGGCCCAGGATGTCGCGAAAATCCTTGCCCTTGATTAAGAGTTCCTCCCCGGCGCGGCCGGTGATTCTCAAATTGTTGATGCGGCCGCTGCGGTTGCGGTCAACCACGCTTAAGTCTTTGATCAGGTCGATCTTATGGCCGCGCTTGTTCAGGGCGTCCTGGATGTCTTTAAGGCGAAAATTCTTCTTCCAATGCATGTGCGGCGAGTCCTGGCAAAACAGGCAGGGCACCCCTCGCAGCGGCGGCAATTTCATTTTCCATAATTCATCCGCGTCTTCGGTCATTCCGGCGCAGGTGGCATGAAAATAGGCCGGCAAAATCTTATTATTA
>JACQQW010000163.1 GCA_016206745.1 Candidatus Omnitrophota bacterium
AATTAAATAAAAAATAATCTTGATTGAATATTATGTAATTAAAAATCTGCATTAAACAAAAAGAACATGATGTTTTTGTTGTTTTTTTAAGCGGGTCTTTTGACAGCGCCTCCTATTTGGATTTTGAACAGGAAACCATCAAACTTCTGGCCCTGCCGGTGAAAGCGGTCATCTTGGATATGAAGGGCGTGGATTATATCAGCAGCTTAGGTGTAGGGGCCATTTTTAAAATGATGAAATCCACGCAAGATCAACATGCCTCTTTGCTTTTGGTCAATCTCCAGCCTCAAATCCAAAAAGTCTTTGAGACGGTCAAGGCCCTGCCCAGCGGGGTGTTTAAAAGCGTGGAAGAAGTGGACGAATACCTCAGCGGCATTCAAAAAAAGTTTTCTAAATAAAAAAGGACATGTTTTCCATGGCTTTGGCCGGTAAAATTGTCAGTAAACAAGCATTGCGCGAAAAACTTGCCGCTTTAAAGAAGCAGGGCAAAACCATTGCCTTTACCAACGGTTGTTTTGATTTAATGCATTTAGGGCATGTGACTTATTTGGAAGCGGCTAAAAGGGGCGGCCGGGTTTTGGTGGTGGGGTTAAATGGCGATGGATCAATCCGTCGCATCAAAGGCCCTTCCCGGCCCATTTGCCCGCAAAAATCCCGGGCCGCGGTCCTGGCGGCTTTGTCCTGCGTGGATTTTGTGGTGATCTTTAATGAAGACACGCCCTATAATCTCATTAAGACCGTGAAGCCTGATATTTTGATCAAAGGGGCGGACTGGAAAGGCAAGCCGGTGGTTGGAGCGGACATTGCCGGGAAAGTGGAATTTATCAAATACGTCAACGGTTTTTCTACGACCAATATAATAGGGAAAGTCCGTAAACATGCCTGACAAGAAATTATACCGCATTTTAGATGCCAATTTTAACCGGGCCAAAGAGGGCTTGCGGGTGTGCGAAGATGTTTGCCGTTATGTGAACAATGACAAGCAATTGACCCGCGGCTTTAAAGATGCGCGCCATGACTTGACAGGCGCGGTTGAGGCGCTGGACATTCTGAAAGCTTTGGCCGGCAGGGACATTAAAGGAGATATCGGCCGGGCCACCAGTCCAAGTGAATCCCGGCGGAAAGGTATTGAGGCGGTGTTCTGGGCCAATGCCCAGCGGGTCAAAGAATCTTTGCGGGTCCTGGAAGAAATTTCCAAACTTATCAATGTTAAATCGGCACAGCGCATGAAACATTTGCGTTATACGGTCTATGACTTGGAACAAAAAGCGCTTAAGAAATTTTAAATTGTACCTGATCCTCGATGCGCAGGTGCTGGATTACCGTGCCTTGCTAAGAGTTTTAAAAGAATCTGTACGTTGCGGCATTGATATAGTACAATTACGGGATAAATTTGGCAGCAGCAAAGACATGACGGCGTTTTGCCGCCAGGCATTGAATCTGACAAAGCACAGGATTCCGTTCATTGTCAATGACCGTGTGGATGTGGCATTTTTAACCGGGGCAGATGGCGTGCATGTGGGACAGGAAGACATTGCTTGTAATGATGCCCGCCGGTTATTGGGAAATAAAGCCATGATCGGCGTGTCCTGCCAAACTTTGGCCCAGGCCCGCAAGGCCCAAAAAGACGGGGCGGATTATATCGGGTTCGGGTCGGTATTTACAACGCCCACCAAGCCGGAAAGAAACCCAATGAATTTAAGAATGTTACGTCAGGTCCTTAATGCCATAGATGTTCCGGTTTTTCCTATCGGAGGCATTAGCCGCAAGAATTTGAACATATTGACGGCCATCGGCGTTGGACGCGCGGCAATTTGCAGGGATATTTTATTAGCTAAAAATACAGGTCATGTTGTTAAGGAATTTAAACAGTGTTTAAATGCGGGGGTCATACAGTGGTAGTATATCAGCTTCCCAAGCTGATTGCGAGGGTTCGATTCCCTTCCCCCGCTTTTTTGTTGTTCTTTGTTTTTTGGGCCGGTTGTGCCACAACCGAATATAGGCCTTTGTCGGAACAGCCGCCGTCTAAGCCGGCGGCGGAAGCTAAAAAAGCGGAAGGTGTTTATCATAAGGTGACCAAAGGGCAGACCTTATGGCGTATCGCCAAGGCCTATGGAATGCCGGTTGAGGACATTATCAAAAGCAATAATATCCCTGATGTGGCGGCCATAGAAACTGATCAATTGATTTTTATCCCGGGGGCCAGGGAAGCCAAGCAAATTGCTCCGCGCACGCCGGATGAAAAAGCCAGAGAGTTTGCCTGGCCGGTCAAAGGCAGGGTGATTTCCTATTTTAATGACCGCCGCGGACAATCGGCCAACCGCGGCCTGGACATTGAAGCCAATGAAGGCGATGCGGTCAAGGCCTGCCGGGAAGGAATCGTGGTCATGGCGGATTACATGGCCGGGTACGGACAGACCTTGATGATTGACCATGGCGATGGATTTATCACGGCCTATGCCCAAAACCGCCAACTGCTCTCCAAGCTTGGCGATCATGTGTATAAGGGGGACCCCATCGCCGAAGCGGGGCGGACAGGCGGGAAAACTTTTGTGCATTTTGAATTGCGCAAAGGGGAAACAGCGCTTAACCCATTGTATTATTTGCCTCAATGAATATTATTGACTACGATCACAATTTTTTTGGACGTCAGGATATATTAGGGGTCTTGCGCAAGCGCATAACCGGCTTAAAAGAGGGTTATCGCCAAAATGTCGCCCTTTTAGGCAGCCGTACCACCGGTAAAACGGCCATTATCCAGAAATTGATTTCCGACCATGATGACCGCGACACTATTATTTTATATTTGGATTTAGAATCCCGCGATTTTTCCTATTTTGTCCTGCAATTTACCAAAAGTTTGCTTTATCATTTTTCCAAAGTCCAGGGCTTGATTGCGCAGGAAGATTTAAAATTGCTTTGCCTGTCCTGCCGTGAAATGGTCCCGCAAACGGTCGCCGCGGTGGAGGCGGTCAATGCCCGATTGGCCGAGGGAAAAACGGCGGAATGTTATGGGGCGCTTTTGGCATTGCCGGATATTTTTTATGTCGAAACCAAAAAGGCCGTAATACTGGTCTTTGATGAATTTCAGAATTTGCAGAATTTTGATGTCCCGGAGGTGTTCACGGAACTTGGCCGGCGCATCATGACGCAGAAGAGCTGCCTGTATATCGTGACCAGCTCTTATCAGGCGCAGGCCCGCGCCATCCTGGCCGAAAAACTGTCCCTGCTGTTCGGTAATTTTGAAATCATCCCGGTCCTGCCCTTTGATCTGGCTGCCAGCGCGCAATTGGCAGACCGCCATTTGTCCGGCATTAAGATCGGCCTGCAATTAAAAAATTTTCTGGCGGATTTTACCGGCGGCCATCCTTTGTATATTAATATCCTTTGCCAGGAGCTGATTTATTTATGCGGAGTGTACCGTCAGGAGGAAATTTACGCGCCCATCCTCACGCAGGCGGTGGAAAATTTGTTGTTTAACCCATGGGGTGTTTTAAGCCGTCATTTTGAGTTGGAAGTTCATGGGCTTTGCCGCGGCAGGTCCGGGGGGCCTTTATCGTCCGTTTTGATCGCTTTGGCGGAAGGCAAGCACCGGGTGGCGGATTTGGCCGCTCACCTGTCGCTTAAGACTTCTCAAGCCGCCCAACGGGTCAACATCCTTTTGACTGCCGATATCATTGAAAAAAACGGCAATTATTACCATATCAAGGACAAGTTGTTTAAGTACTGGATCAAATTTGTCTATGAACGCCGCTTGCGGGCGATCGATTTGGAAAACGGCAAAAGCCGCAAGCTTTTTAAAGAAGAAATCAATAAAGCGGCCAATGATTTTCAGATGACGGCCCGTAAAGACCTGTCCGCGCGCATGACCGAGCTGCTGCATAAATTCGACAGTGAAGCTTTAGAAATCGCCGGCCGCCGGTATAAATTGTCCATGTTCAAGGACATTACCCCGGTGAAATTGCGCCTGGGGGCGGGTAATTTCTTTGATGCCATCAGCGCCGCGGGTGAAGACGGCCGGTGGCTGATCGTATTAAAGAAAGACCCTGTGCATGAGAATGATCTTAACGCCTTTTTGGAAGAAATGAAGAAAATGACCCCCAAGCCCCAGCGTTGCGTGATCGTCTCTTTAAGCGGCCTTGATGATAACGCCAAAATCCGGGCCTTGCAGGAAAAGTTATGGGTCTGGAACGAAGAAGAAATAAACACCCTTATGCGTCTTTACGACGAACCCTATATTGTGCGATGATTCTAGGCATTGTTTCCGACACGCATTCTTTGGTTTTACCGCAAAAACTCTTCGACGGTCTAAAGGGTGTGGATTTGATCGTCCATGCCGGGGACCTGTGCGACGCGGATGTTTTAAAGGTTTTTAAAGCCATTGCGCCGGTCAAAGCCGTGCAGGGCAATATGGATGATGCCACGCTCAAGAGAAAATTGCCGCTGAAAGAGTTGTTTGAGGCCCAAGGGTGTAAAATCGGCGTTTGTCACGGCCATGGTTTGGGCAGGGACGCTTTGGAAAATGTGAAAGAACAGTTTAAAAATGATGCCGTTGATCTTGCGGTATTCGGCCATTCTCACCAGCCCTTCAATCAAAAAATCGGCGCCACCCTGTATTTTAATCCCGGCAGCCCCAATGATGCCGTGCGCGCGCCCTATTTTTCTTACGGCCTGATAGAAATCGCCAAAGGCCGCATCAAGCCTGCCATTGTTAAAATTTAGCAATATATATGTTCTTCCAATTACTAAACAAAGACCCTGACACGGATGCCCGCCGGGGGACTATAACTACGCCGCACGGCACGGTGCCGTCGCCGTTTTTTATGCCGGTGGCGACCACCGCCACGGTCAAGACCATGTCCAGTGTGGATTTACAGGACATGGATTCCCAGGTCGTGCTGTCCAATACCTATCATTTGTACTTGCGCCCGGGGCTGGACATCATGGCGGCGGCCGGGGGCCTGCATAAGTTCATGAATTGGACCAGGCCGGTCTTGACCGACAGCAGCGGATACCAGGCCTTTAGCCTGACCAAATTCCGCAAGATCACCGATGAAGGGGTCAAATTCCGCTCCCATATCGACGGCAGCATGCATTTTTTTACGCCGGAAAAAGTCATGGACATCCAACGGGCCCTGGGTTCGGACATGGTCATGCCCTTGGATGAATGTTCCCCCTATCCGTGTGAACGCAAAAAAGCGCTGCGCGGCCTTCAGCGCACCACGGCCTGGGCCAGGCGCTGCAAAGAGCATTTTCATAAGACCGGCATGCATGCGGCCGGACAGCGGCTTTTTGCCATTGTGCAGGGGTCCACATATGAAGACCTGCGCCGTCAAAGCGCTTTGGAACTGGTGGACATCGGTTTTGACGCTTATGCCATCGGCGGGGTCAGTGTTGGGGAAACCATCACGGAAATGTTTGGGGCTTTAAACTGGGTAATCGGCCATTTACCGGCGGACAAGCCGCGCTATTTTATGGGCATTGGGCTGCCGGACCAAATCGTCAAGGCCGTGGGGATGGGGATTGATATGTTCGACACCTGCGTGCCCACCCGCTATGGCCGCCATGGCAGCGCCTTTACCTCCAAAGGGAAATTGACCATCCGCAACAGCGAATACACCAAAGATTTCCGGCCGCTGGACGGACAATGCGGCTGCCATGTGTGCGCCAATTATACCCGCGCTTATGTCCGCCATCTTTTAAATTTAAATGAAATCACCGGTGTGCGGTTGATGAGCTATCACAATGTGTATTTTTATATCAAACTGATGGAACGCATCCGCGCCGCCATTGAACAATGCCGCTATGCGCAGTTTCAAAAAGAATTCTTATCCAGCTACAATTCTTCACTATGATTTCCCTCCCCTGCACCATATGGTGCAGGGAGGGTTAGGGAGGGGGGTATGCTC
>JACQQW010000168.1 GCA_016206745.1 Candidatus Omnitrophota bacterium
ATACCTGAGAGTGGATGACGTAAAACCAGCCATGGGTATTCCCAGCACTGAATTTTATACGATCACCAATAATTTTTATGGCCGTAAGATCCGTACCGAGAATGCCGACGGCACAAGCAGCATCACTAAAGAAGGCGACTGGATCGAAGGCACCGGCATGGCCAGGAAAACTTTTGTCTACGCGCCCAATGGTCGGCATATCGAGACCAATGAGCTTGCCTTGTTCAAAGCGCTGCCATACGAAGGTGATGGCAATCACTTTGACGAACTCAGAGTTTCCCGCCACACGCCATTTGACCAGGATTATCTCATCACCCGCAAATACATTGCGCCGGGCACTGACATCGTCATGGCCAAGATCAGCGGCCGCGATTTGACCTATTTTGATCCGGAACAGGCGTTCGAATCGCCGTTTGCCACCCGCTATGCCGACGGCCATGGCGGTGTTGCGGTGACCTTGCGCAGCCCTCATGGGCAGCATGTGACAAAACAGTTTGTCCACACCATCCACGAGGGTAAACCAAGCAAAGACGGGGACGGCGTCACAGTCCAAAGTCTGGATATGCGCTATGACCGAGACACACGTTTAATTACCAAACAAAGTTTTGATTTTAGAGGCGTACCGTTAAAGAGTAAGAGCTTCACGGCCCATTATCCGGATTTGGGGCAATATGATTCCCATGAACTGCTTAGTTTGGCCAAGGATACAACCAAACAAACATTGTTGGAAACCATTGATTATACATATGAGCCCACGCTGTTGGCAGAGACCGCGCCTGGGGTATTTGAGCCAGCTGTAGGATCGCCCGGGACGGTGGGCATTAATGAAAGCGGAACTAATCCCAAATATCCTTTCAGAGAAATGGCCGCATCCGTAACAATCAAGAATGCACAAGGGCCACTGGATACCTCAAAACAGAAATTACAAACTGTGCAGAAAAACAACCCTGATTGGCCGTCGTCTTTGCCGCAGGAATGGCGCGTGTACGGCCAATCCCGCACATTTAATACCGGCCGCAATGGGTTCACGTCCCAGTTATGGATCAATCCTCAGGGTCAGGCAGAGGTAGTTACTGACGCAGGGTTCCACCGTCCCGGCACCAAGGAATCTCCGCAATCTCCAAAGCCGCAGCGCACGCGCATGTCCTACCGGCTGCCTTCATTAAAAACGTTTATGGAACACATGGAGCACAACGATTTAAAATCCGTGGCCTTAACAGAACCACAGATAGAACTTAAAGTCCAACCCAATCTGAGCAAGGCCTCTTTCGTGGCCTTTTACGCCCGGGGTATCGATGTGGCTAAGCTGGAAATTAAGGATGGTACCGGAAAAACAGTAATCGTCAACGGCCATGAGGTCAATTATAAAGAAGGTAAGATCCGGTTCTTTGACCCGCGCTTAAGGAAAGAAACCGTCGGCGCGGTGAAAGACCCTGAACATACAATAACCGTGGTGCCGGATCTGGATGATGTGATCAATCGCCGCCTGTTTATAGTGTCCGTGTCGGAATTAGAAAGAGCAGAGCTGGATATCAGCAAAATTACACGGGCCGTGGCCCATGTGAAGGTAATCCCCGGTCAGTCGGTGCATCAGATTTCTGAAAAGATGATTGTTTTAGGCGACAATGTCCAAAAACGGGGAGAATTTGACATCAGCGCGTCTTCCAGGACATACGTGATCAATCCGGGTGAAAATGGCGCCTTGGTCACGTCCATAGGGCAAAATGCCAGGGAAGAGAAATCAAATAAGATGTCCATCAGGGATGGTATCTCCAACAAAGGAAGGATTTTCGTTACCGACATCGAAGACAAGAAAACGAGGTTGGTCACTTATAACATCGATCTGGGAGGGGCTGGGGCATTGTTTACCATTACTTTGGTCATCGACACGTCCGACCCGCAGAAACCCCGGCCATTGTACGGTCTCTCGCCCTATCATAATGAGATCAATGCCAATTACCGCATCATGTCCGTGGATGTTATTGGAGACAAAGTCAAAGTCGTCAGCAACCCCGCCCGCTTTTTGGCAGTGGAAGCCCAGGTCTTTGATCCCAACAACAGCAGCCTTGAGATAGTCGATTCCACGGACTATGGGATCAAATACATTGTGCGCGTCCAAAAAATGAATTCAGCCCTGACCGACCGTGCGTTGTCCAACATATTCACACCTTTGGTTGAATTGATTAAAGGAGGCAAGGGGACAACGATTGCCGAAGCGGAATTTAAACAAGCGGACATTGATTTTAGTGCCATTTTAAATCTGTTAACCGGGAAAGAATATATCAAAAAAGCCAATTTAGCCTATTTATATTTAACAAACGATTATTACGTTGATCCAAAATTTGAAATGCTTGATCAAGAATTCAAGAATGAGGCAAAGAAATTAGGATATACAGACATTCAACTCAAGAAGGTCGAAGCCATTTTGCAGTCCCATAAAGCCAACGGCTACACTCCCATGAGCGCCCAGGAGATAGCGGATATTATAGCGCGGTCCGTCAAACCGGACGATGCTTTTATCACCAGATATCTTCAATATGGAACAGATACCGCGGACAGTTTTAAATCCGTGAATCCGGACATGGCGGACACATTTTTGCGCGGACGCGGCGCCACGGGATTGGTTCCCCACCATGTGGGCAATCCTTTTGTAGACACGGTCATGGAAGCCAAATTGGGGTTGGAATATATTAAATTAGGAAGGCCGGATGTGGCAGAGGCCATGCTCAATTTTTACCGCGGGCGGTTTTACGCGGGTGACCAAAACCATCCCCGTATTTGGAGCATTTATCACAAAGATTCCCGTGAGCCGTACTGGGACAGTTTAAGCGACAGCCGCAATCCCTACAGCAAACCGACCGCCTACGGCATGATTGCAGTAGCCCGGCTGGCAATGGCAGTCAATAAGCATTACAAGGAACGGGGATTTGCACCAGATCCCCGCCATGTCCAATTCGCGCTGCAGATCATGAAGTCGCTGGACGAAGATTATAGAATGCAGGCGGGTGATCAATCCCTGGATGGGAGGGCTATTACCAGAGCCGCGTTTGAAGAACACGGCTTTGATTATGACAAGATTGTCCCCAAATTGGTTACAGAGGGTTATTTAATGGGACAACCAGGCCATTATTTTGTCAATCCTGAATTTAAGGGTTTTGGCGTCAGTCTTAATGTATTTAATACCTGGTTTGATGGAAAACAATACACGCAGGCGCAATTCAAGGACATTCAAACCATCCTATGGCGGTTTAAGGGCGTAAGTTCTTCTGAACGTATTCTATACGGCGGGGGCATCAGCCATTTGCCGGTCTTGCCGGTCAGGGATTTAGTGGGAGAAGTCAAACAATGGGAAAACCCGCCGCTGTACAATGTGCGCACCCAAAGTGATGCTTTGGAAGTGTTCAAGGCTTTAGGGGACGATAAAACGGGCGATGTTAAAGACCCGAAATATGTGAATGACCGCATCAAGCAATTAGAAGCTTGGTTTGCCGAGTTTACTCGGATGTACGTATATAAGCCGGTGACGTCATACCGGTTTGAATTAAGCGGGTTAAATGAGTTCGATGTCATTGCCGGTAAATTGGCCGATAAGACGAGCGGTCTTTTACTGTTCAATCCTTCCGCCAAAGAATATCGCGTCAATCCAAATTTTGCCGGAAATATGGAAGCAGAGTTAAACCGCCTGTTCCCGCACTATTCCAATGAACAACGCCGGAAAATCGCCGCAATTTTGCAAGACTCCGTGAATTTCATGGTGCCGCGCGGCCTATTTGAAGTCCAGGAAGTCAATACCAATACTTTTGCCCTGGCACCTCAATTGTGGACCTCTGCGGAAGATACGCTGGCTTATATCCGCGCCATGCATGACGCCGGAAACTTGACCACCCAAAAACAAGCGTTGCTGAAAACATGGCTGGATAATTTGGCCAAAGCCCGCGGCGCCAAAGTCAATGGGTTTGGCGGGATCGATTACAGCATCCCATTGTCCCGTAACGCGGCGATTTCCGCGGATTTGACCAGGCAATTTATGGATACCGCTGAAAAAATCGGCCATGACCAGGCAGCTCGGTGGGCCAAGGCCAATTTAGCCAAATGGCAGGACGATCAAGGCCGGGTGGAAATTGTCCGCTCCGAGTCGGACACGGTATTGACCTACAGAAATCAAGGTGAGGGTTCTCTACGGCGGCCGGATGGGACTTTCGGCATCGACGCGGTCACCACCTTGGGCCTGATGCAACACGAAGACAAAACAGGATCGACTATCCCAACACCCATCAGCGAGGACATAAAGCAAAAAATGAATGAATTCGGTAAGTCTACCTGGTTGGGGGGAATGCTTTTGTTCCTGGGCATAAGCAACAGCTGGGAAGTAAGGATGGGGCTTGCAGCCTGGACGATTGTGTCGGCAACCATATTCTTGGTGTTTGTCGTCGGGATAATAGCATATTTTATGAGAAAACGCCGCGCTCTTAGAGAAGCAAAGGACCACCGCAGATTTGCCCATCGTGAATTTTCGCTCGAGGCGGAAAAAAGGCGGGTGCGGGATACGCACATGGTCAACCATAGAGGTCCAATCACATCTTCGGACGGCCCCATGTCCGTCAACTTCTATGCCAACATGAAACTTTTGTATCAATTGATGTTTGAGTGGAGGCAGGACATCACCGGATTATCCAAAGGGGATTTAGAATACAAACAAGATGATGAGCGGCTCAATGGTTTGGCGGAATTTAACATCATTGTGGGGCTGATCAGCAATAAGCTGATGTTCATAAACGTCTACAAAGACAGCGAACTCACTGAAGACAGCAATCATTTCAAAGGCCGTTTTGAAGAACGTTTGGGTGAAATTATTTCCGGCTTCACGGTATTAATGAAGGCCCGTAAACACGCGGGGACCGTCACGGCATCCTCTTTTGGTCTCCAAGGAAGCAGCATTATGCGGGCCTTGGTTGAGCAGGGTTTTGTCACAGATAAAGGTGTTCTGGTGGAGTGGGATTTTGAGAACAAAGGATTCAATAAAGCCGCCTTTGATGAGATTGTCACCGAGTTGAAGAAGCAAAAATTGATGGACAATAATTTCAAGGTAACTTCTGGATTTGTTGGGTTGAACAGGGCGTTTAAAGCCGCATTCCCGACGTACAAACCGGAACAATTCACGGCCATTGAGGAGATTTTGCAAGAGACCCCGGATTACCGGGTCAACCCGAGATTTACGGCATGGCCGGCGCAATTTAATGCCATCGAGGGTATTTTAAAGAAGGCCGTGGCGGAAGTTCAATCCATTGACCGCAATATCGACGCTTTCTTGGAAAATAACGGCCTGCATAAACGTGCTGAGCCGGTGAGTATTCTCAACCGGGCCGGCTTATGGTCCGACCATTTAATTGTTCCGCAAGGGTATGCCTTCGGATTTCTGGAAAAATTCGCTTTTGAAAACGCAAAGCTTGATTTCAATGTCATTGTCCCGGCCCTGATTGCCAAAGGTTTTGTCTTCAAAGGCAATCGTGTGGCCACAGGGTTCACCGGTTTCGGTGTTACGGTGGATGTATTTAATACCTGGTTTAAAGGGGCCACATTTACCGAAGCGCAAATGCGGCAAATAGAAGGAATCCTCAAGAAAGCTGAATTTTTGACCGCCTGGGAAATTTGGGACGATTTGGGTATTGCCAAAGACAATGTGCTGGATGTGTGGAACGGATATAAAGGGTTTAAACGGCGCCAGGGCTGGTATTTATTACCGATTGCCCGCTGGGCCATTCAAAACGGGCGTTATATGCTCTATGGCGGCCTGGGCATTGGGCTGGCGGTGGCAAATTTTCATGCTGTCATGGGAGAAGGCCCGGCCATTGAATTTATGCTGCGCATGATGCTCAAGATTTTCTCCGCACCCTTTATTACCGGATTTTCCATGCCATTCTGGTGGGTCGCCCTTCCTCTGGCTCTTGTGGCCATCGCAGCATGGTATTTGGGACAAAGGGCCAGATACCAGTATGAGCCTGCTTTAGACCGGATCGAGAAAAAGGATAATCATGGCAAGGCCTTTGAAGTTACCTCCATTATTGCCCGTATCTTGCTTTACGGTCTTTTGTCTGTCTTGGTTTGGATTTACCCTGTTGCGCCGTTGGGAGGGTGGCTGGTGAAATTTTTCACCACGCTTTGGTTCTTGATGGAAATAGCCGGGATCAGCGTGCCTTTTATAGCCGGGAGCATCAGTCAATGGGTGCAGGATTACGCCAATAGAAAACCCAGCAATAATTATCCCGATGGTAAGGGGGTAGGCAAGATCAAGAACGGCTGGCGCTATTTTGTCGAATTCGTCAATAGCCTGGATTTCGGCGCTTCCCGTCCTGTATCTTTGACCGGACTGGCTTTGCGGTATCATTATCAGCCATCCTCGCCCTCCGGCACGGTGATGGGACAAATCATGGCCATCATCACCTACCATGCCCATTGGCTGGTCTTTACGTATCTGCTGGTGTATATCGGCCAGTCCGCGTTAAACAGTTTCTTTATGTCCGCTTATTTGGCCGGGCTTGGGTGGCAGTTGATCGCCGCCGCCGGCATTTTTGCCATACAAATGTATTTATTGCATTTTGCCTTAAGCGTTTTATTCACGGCCGTGGCCAATGGCATCGGGACCTTCCCATTCAAGGTGCTTTTGGCCCTGTACGCGGTGGCTTCGTATTTGAATTGGCTGCCGTCCGCCTGGTTTATATCCAGTTTTGTGGCCCTCGGGGTCTTGTGGCTGCTGGCCAATTTTGAAGAAGAGATCCTGCAATTTTTCGGCAGGGTTCAAGCAATGCTGGAGAGGGCGCGCTATAAAGATAAAGGCGGTATCACTTTGATTGAACTTAACGGCGGCGATGGTTACAGGTCCGTGGCATTGGGGGTTGGAGTGGACAGGGCCGTTGATGACACCCTGGATAATTGGCGGCGCTTGTGGCAGTCGGGCGACCGCGGGGTGAGGATATTCAATGCGTTCTTTGGTCTGAATTATAAACCGGACAATAACGCCCAACTGCGGGACTTGTTAAGGCTTTTATACAAGTATGAGGTTGAACATGCGCCCAAACCGCTGACGCTGTGGCATCCGGTGCAATTGGTGGTGGGAGACGTCTCCGGAGGCCTCCGGGGCATACCTCCCGAATTGTTGTTCTCCGTTGACAACGATGCGGAAAGGGAGCAACTGGAACAGGCCTTGATGGTGCGCAATTATCTGTTTGCTTTAAGCTCTTTTGGCGGTCAGTCACAGAACGTGGGGTCTAATTTGATCGACATGATCTTGGCCATCAAGGACGACGGCCAAATCGATTTGCGCAATATCCGGGTGAATTTGATCAGCAACCATTATGCAAATACCAATGGGGGTCGTCCTTCAAATGTCATCACGGATGCCGTGCTTGGTGACGAGAAACATGAATTGGCACAGCGCACGAAACTGGTCGAGTTGGTGTCCAGTTTGGCCCCTGAAGTCAAGACGGAGGTAGTGTATGACTGGACGCCGGTGGGTGCCAAATCCGCCAATTCCACGGCCAAAGATTTTAATTCCGAAACCTCCACCCAAATTTCGTCCCGTTTGATGATTGACCGCAATGCCGCGGTCGGCGATTTGAAACTGTTCCTGCGCGATTTAAAACGCATCCGTTCCGATGAACGTGTGGTCATTGTTATCCCAGGCCGCACCACCACCAATACGCAATATTATGTCGGTCGTGCGTCCGAACTGATCGAAGGCGGGCATCGCCAGTTCACCAAAGGCATTATGATGATTGGCGGCACCGCCGGCGAAAGCATAGGTACCGGCTGGGGCAATATCCAGTCCACGTCGCTGTGGAGAACTTTGGCCAAAATGGAAGACGGCCGCCAGGCCCTGTATCCGTACAGCGATTATGTGGTGAGCACACAGGGGTATTGGAAAAGTTATTGGGCGAAATTATTCGGCCTGCGGCCGTTTAACACCGATGCCGAAGGCATCAGCGAAGACATTTGGGGTGTGGAACAAGAGGCGCGCATGAAAATCGGTTTGGCCATCGGCCCGCGTTTCGCGGCCAGCCGGGCCAAATGGAGCAAAGTCCGCGAACGTTCGTTCCATTCGTCATGGCTGACCGCCTATGTGCGCTGGGCCGGCGGGTTCATGCAGAAACTGTCCGACAAGACCATGCAGGAGCTGGCGGAATTGGGGCCCATGAATCTTTACGCCAAAGAAATACGGGGAAATTCCGGTCAATTCTTCTATTCGGCGCGCATTGCTTTATTGAGCATTTTAACCTATCCATTGGCCATCATCGGCGGCTTTTCTCCGTTCGTGGGCATTTATTTCTTGTTATGGCAGGCCTCATTGGTGTTCAACCAGGTCTTGACCCTCAATGGGCTGATCCATCATTTGGAAGCCAAAGGATTTTACCGCAAAACCGCCTCTGCCGCGGCCGCGGTCTACGTATTGATCTCTTTGATGGGATTGACCGCCTTTACCCCGGCCTGGTTTGTTTTGATTTATTTAGTGGTTGGGTTCCTGCACGGTTTGGGGACATGGTTGTTTACCCGCGGCATTGACGGTCTATTGTTTGCCAAACAATTGTTGGTGCATTCCCTGGGCCAGTTCAAGCGTCAAACTTTGATATTTAATGTGTCCGGCGAACACCCCGATAATCTTAAGAACAAGGATTTCCGTGATTTTGACAGAAGAAATGTGGGCGATAGAACGTCGTACAAGAAGAACGGGATGTTCAGCTTCTTTATTATTAACCGTGTTTTGGGGACATATCTTTTCATGAGCTATTTGGGCGCCATTGCCTGGAGCCTGGACTTTTTAAACGTGACCATGTTGTTTCCATTCATTATTTATACCCTGGGCGCGATGCTGGGTGCTTATTTAATGGGCATGTCACGCGGCAAGGCGACTTTGTTGGAAATTCCGGCCCGTATGTTTGGGTGGGTTTCCGCGGTCGCGGTCATGGTTATTGCCAGGCATATGTTGGGTTCCAGTATTGGCATCATCTCCTACCTGTCCTGGCCTGCGCTCTTTTTGCCTGCAATTATGGCGCTGGTGTGGCAATACACGACAAAGGCGCCGATCAGCAAAGGCGTCAGTTTTGATGATTCATGGCTCAGGAAGGACGAATGGGCAGCCAAAAAACTGCGCATATCGTCCGGCTATTTCCGCTCATTTATTTTGGGATACTTTGCCATGCTGTTTGTGTATCTTGTTCCAATGCCAAGCGTTTTGGTCATTGACACAATTGGCGCGTACAGGACGGTCATTCCGCTGGACTTGCTGATTGATTACGGGACCAAAGCATTTGCTTTCGTTTTGATTTTGAAAGGCCTGGGTATGATTGTGGTGAGGGCAATGGAACATGTCATGGTGCACGGCATCTACTCCAGGCACAACGCGAAAAACATGCCGCTTAAAGATATTGTTAAGGATTTCGTCGAACACGCCCATGCAGGGGATGATTGGGCCAAATTCTCTTATATTGCTTCGCATATCGATCAACTGATGATCTTCCTGCAACAGACCAATTTAGGCTGGTCCCAGGAGATCATCGATGAAATTAGAAATATTAAGAATTCCAAGACGCATCCGGTGGTAGATAAAACTGCAAAGGTTATTTTGAAAATCATGGAAGCGGTAAAGCCGGTCAAAGATCGTGTGACATTCGGGATCAATAAAGCATTGGATTCCGCCGCAAACCATGCGGTGGCAAGGGCGGAAGAGCAATATAGAAACAGCGTCAAGCAAACCATCGAAAAAGCAGTAAATACGGCCAATGTCCAGGGCCTGTTACAATCTTTGCTGAGCACTATTTTACCGGCGGCCACAGCCCCGCCCAGAGTCACGGTCACACAACGGCATAATTTAATTGATATGGCTATTGAAAACACCACAGTCCCGGCAGCACAACAGTCCGCTGTGAGAAATTACATCCTCGATGCTGTTCGTAACAAGCGTTTGAACATCACCTTAGTGACCCGCGACGGACGATCTATTCCTGTTGCTGCACATCAAATCAATGTCCGTTTTGCCAGCGTTCATTTGGAAATTAAAACCGTGGAGCCAGTCCAGATCCGCAGGGTAGTTGTAACTCTTGCTGATGACAATCAAAACATCGCCACTGCCTCAATGGAAGTAAATAATACGGAAACGGTAAGGACCTTTGAAAGAGCAGGCGATCGAACAGCAGTAGCTGGGTTGATGGAATTATTGAAGACTGATGAGTGGACGGTGCGCAGAAACGCCAGGCAAGCCTTGGATAATCTGGGTGTCAACGATGAGCAAAAGCGTCAAGCGAATGAAGAAGCATTGAAGTCCCCAAATAGTTTTGCGAGGCAGGAAGCGGTATGGGCATTGGCGGGGATCATTACAAAAAGCGATTTTGAAACGGCATTCTTAAAGGGAGGAGAAATTTTCGATTGGCTGATCAAAAATGATTATTTAGAAAAGATTTCCAACATAGAGGGTCGGTTCAAGGTCAAGGCAGACGACATTAAGGACATTTTAGAGAGGCAATATCCGGAATACTCCGGTCGAATTTCAGACCTTCTGCGGCAATCCCGGCCATTAGGCAGCCAGGACACTATGGCCAAACTGGTGGAATTATTAAAAGATGACAATAAATATGTCAGGGCAAGCGCCAGAGAGGCGTTGAAACATCTTGGCGCCAGTTATGAAACAAGGCATCAAGGCTATATGGCAGCTTTGGCATCGGCAGACGGCGATGTCAGAAAAGATGCTGGTAAAGGTTTGGAAGAATTAGCTGACGAATATCAAAAGACTTTAGATTCAAATTTTCGGGAAATTGATCGCAGGGCGTCGGTAATACTCCAATCCGATGATAATATCGCTTCGCAAATTGCCAAAGATGTCCGCGATGAAAAGAGTATTTTTACCAATATTGCCATGGATGCCGATGTCTCCGCGACAGAAGCCGTATTATCGCTGCAAAAAATAATCACGAGCATTATCGGTGATTCACCGGACAGCGGCGTTGATTTGATGCCGATTGAACAAATTCACAGCACCTTAGTCACGCAGACTGTTGGCGTTGAACTCAGTTTGAACGTGGATGATGTGATCGATGAAGTTCGCGTGGATGCGGATGATTTCAACGTTTATGAATATGAAATTGCCGCTGCCCATTTGATGCCTAATTTTGCCATCGTCATTGAGTTGCGTTCAATGACCCCGCAAGTGATGCTATTTCGTGAAAGAAGCCGGAAGAGAATGGATGCCAGAACGCTCAAAGAAGGCGAGAGGGCGTTTGTGCAAAATATTAATCATATTAGCGTTGCCTACATTACAAAAGCGACCCCGGAACAACTCAGGGAATTAAATCAGGCGCTTAAAGCGTGGAAGCCACGGGCCGGCGCAAAGATGATCAAGGCGCAGCGCGTGCGCGTAAGTTTGAATGTCAATAAACGGATCACTGAAAGCGCGGAGTTTTTTTTAGGAATGCCGCCTTTGACAGGCCCGGCGCATCCGATTACTTCGCGTGTTCTATACATTTACGCCGGTAAAATTCAATCAAGTAATCCGACAGCGGCTGAGCAGTTGCGTCAGCATGCTGATTGGATCCAGGCGCGCGAGTTTGAACTTCTGGCGGCCAATCCGCAAGGGCCGCCGGAAGCGCATATGGTGGCGTATTATGATGAAGCCATAGACCGCATTGCGTTTAACATTCCTCAAGATCAGACCCCGCCCGATACATTAGCCTTCATTCAAGAGCATGAAGGCCTACATCAAGAGCGCGTTAAGGGAGGGCAGGCGAATCTTGATAAAGATCAAGAAGAAGAAATAATTTTAGGCATACAGGTCAGCCGCGCGCAAACGAGGAACGCGGTATCTCCAGACTGGACACAGGACGCGCCCTTTGCGCAACGCAATACAACCACATTTCCCATAAGTGTCATGGAAGACGTCATTGATATTGTCAAGGAAGGGCTGGCAAAAACCGGCGCCGGCGCCGCGGAGGATTTCGCAGGGAACATCCTCGCCGTCGGCGCGTCCGACAATGCCGATCATTTGATTGTCCTTATGGCCAGGTTCCCCGGGGCCCGTATCATCGGGGTGGAGTGGGACGCGGACAAAGCGGACGCTTTGCGTCAGGGCCTTGACCAGCGGGCGGAAGGTCTGGATTATATTCTTTCTTTTTTGAAAGCGGTCCCGGACGGGCGGATGATGAGCGCGCAGTTTGCCCCGGAGATGATCGAGCGC
>JACQQW010000164.1 GCA_016206745.1 Candidatus Omnitrophota bacterium
CCTGGCCGCCACCACCTCCTTGATGTCCCGCCGGGACGTGATCATTGTTGCCAGCGTTTCTTGTATTTATAACCTCGGTTCTCCGGATGATTATCAAAATTACATGGTGCAGCTGGGCAAAGGGCAGCGCATTGAGCGCGACGCCGTCCTGGCGCAGTTGGTGGAAATCCAGTATGAACGCAATGATTATGAATTTACCCGCGGTAAAATGCGCGTGCGCGGCGACGTGGTGGAGGTCTATCCCGCCTACCGTCAGGACGCTTTGCGCATTGAATTTTTTGACCAGGAAATAGAAAAAATCAAACAAATCGACCCTGTGTCGGGTGCTGTGATCGCAGACTTGGAAAAGGCGGCCATTTATCCCGCCAAACATTTCTTGATCTCACCGCCGCGTTTGGACACGGCGCTTAAAGAAATCGGCCAGGAGTTGAGTCAAAGATTGCAGGAACTGGAGTCCCAGGGAAAATTATTGGAAGCCCAGCGTTTGAGATCCAGGACGCGCTATGACATGGAAATGATGAAGGAAATAGGCGCATGCAAGGGGATTGAGAATTATTCCCGGGTGCTTTCCGGCAGGCCTCCGGGCAGCCGGCCATTTTGTTTGATCGATTATTTCCCGGATGATTACCTGACCGTCATTGATGAGTCGCATGTCACCGTGCCGCAATTAAACGGCATGTATGAGGGCGACCGCAGCCGCAAAGAAATGCTGGTCCAGCACGGCTTTCGCCTGCCGTCCTGCCTGGATAACCGGCCTTTGAAATTCCATGAGCTTAAACCATTGTTAAAACAGATCATTTATGTTTCCGCCACGCCGTCGCCTTATGAACGCAAAGAAGCGGGCAGCCGCGTGGCCGAGCAGATCATCCGTCCGACCGGGATTGTGGATCCGCCGATCCTGGTCAAGCCCAGCGCCGGCCAGGTGGAAGATTTGATTGCCCGCACCCGGCAACGGGCACAGCGCAATGAGCGGGTGCTGGTGACCACATTGACCAAACGCATGGCCGAGGATTTATGCGCCTATTTGCAGGATGCAGGGCTTAAGGTCAAGTATTTGCACTCTGATATTGAAACCATTGATCGCGTCAAAATTTTACAGGACTTGCGCCGGCAGAAATTTGATTGCCTGGTGGGGGTCAATCTTTTACGCGAAGGGCTGGATTTGCCGGAAGTTTCTTTGGTGGCGATCTTTGACGCGGACAAGGAAGGGTTTTTGCGTTCGCAGACCTCTTTGATCCAGACCGCCGGCCGCGCGGCGCGCAATGTCAACGGCGAGGTCATCATGTACGCCGATACATTTTCCGCGGCCATGCGGACGACCATTGCCGAGTGTGAGCGCCGGCGTAAAATCCAACTGGCTTTTAACGCCAAACACAATATTACACCCGCCACCATCAAACGGGCCATACACCAGGGCATTGACCAATGGGCCGAAGCGGAAGATATTGCCATGGCTGCCGCAGGGATGGAGGACGAAGAGTTGGCTTTTAATCATCGGCTGCATGAATTGGAACAGCAAATGGACCTGGCCGCCCGTAACCTGGAATTCGAAAAAGCCGCCAAAATCCGCGATCAAATCAGCCGGCTTAAAGACATCGGTGATCCATTCAGGCATGTTGATAAAAAATGATTTTTCTGGTATTATAAATGCCATGAATAATACAAATGTTCCTAATACAGCGGCGCCTTTGGTAACTTTGACCGATGCCGCCGTGGAAAAAGTCAAGTCCATGATGGGCAAAGAGGGCAAGGAAGGGTATGCCTTGCGCTTTGGCGTGGTCACCGGCGGGTGCGCGGGGCTTTCTTATGAGATGAAATTCCAGAAGACCCCTTATGACAATGATATTGCATTTGAGCACAAGGGTTTGAAGGTCATTGTCAATCAGGAAAGCACTGATTTCGTCCGCGGCATTGAAATTGATTACGTCGACACCTTGCGTGACAGCGGGTTTAAATATCGCAATCCTAATGCCAAGTCCTCATGCGGCTGCGGCACGTCATTTTCGTAGGGGCAAACGGCCGTTTGCCCGTACAGTCAAGGAAGAAGAATGTCTGTCCAAATTTTAAAATCCTTTAAGCAAGACCAACTACCCGATGCCCACAATCTTGGCTTCCAGGCCCTGCCGGGTTCAACCAAAATTTACAAGTCCAGCGGCATTCATAAAGACCTGCGCGTGCCTTTTCGGGAAGTGGCGCTTTCACCCGCCAAGGGCCCTAATGGTGCTGTGGAAACGAATGGGCCTATTGTGCTTTATGACACTTCCGGTCCTTACACCGATCCGGCGGTCAAGATTGACATTGCCCAAGGATTGCCCGAACTGCGTAAAGGTTGGATTTCAGGCCGCAGGGATGCCGGCGAATTGCAGGGGCCGACCTCGCATTACCGCAAAGAGCGCGAGGCAAATATCGACTTGCTTCCCATCCGTTTCCCGCGCCAGCGCAAACCTTGGCGCGCTTTAGCGGGCAAAAACGTCACCCAAATGCATTATGCCCGCCGGGGCATTATTACGCCGGAAATGGAATTTATCGCCATCCGGGAAAACTGCGCGCCGGAATTTGTGCGCGATGAAGTCGCCCGCGGCCGGGCCATCATCCCTTCGAACATCAACCACCCGGAAATTGAGCCTATGATCATCGGCCGCAATTTCCTGGTGAAAATCAATGCCAATATCGGCAATTCCGCGGTGAGCTCCAGCATTGCCGAGGAAGTGGAAAAAATGGCCTGGGCCATACGCTGGGGCGGGGACACGGTCATGGATTTATCCACGGGAAAAAACATCCACGAGACCCGCGAATGGATCTTGCGCAATTCACCCGTGCCCATCGGCACGGTGCCGATTTACCAGGCGCTGGAAAAGGTCAATGGCAGGCCTGAGGATTTGACCTGGGAAATTTACCGCGATACGCTCATCGAGCAGGCCGAGCAGGGGGTGGATTATTTTACCATTCACGCCGGGGTTTTATTGCGCTACATCCCTTTGACCGCCAAACGTTTGACCGGCATCGTCTCGCGCGGCGGCTCCATCATGGCCAAATGGTGCCTGGGCCATCATAAAGAAAGTTTTCTCTATACCCATTTTGAAGACATTTGCGAAATTATGAAGCAATACGACGTTTCTTTTTCACTGGGAGACGGCCTGCGCCCGGGCAGCATTGCCGATGCTAATGACGCGGCCCAGTTCGGTGAATTGGAAACGCTCGGTGAGCTCACCAAAATCGCCTGGAAACACGACGTGCAGGTGATGATCGAAGGGCCCGGCCATGTGCCCATGCATTTGATCAAAACCAATATGGACAAGCAACTGTCCATTTGCCATGAAGCGCCGTTTTATACGCTGGGACCCTTGACCACCGACGTGGCGCCGGGCTATGACCACATTACCTCGGCCATCGGCGCGGCCATGATCGGCTGGTTCGGCACCGCCATGCTCTGCTATGTCACGCCCAAAGAACATTTGGGCCTGCCCAATAAAAAAGACGTTAAAGACGGGATTATCGCCTACAAAATCGCCGCGCACGCCGCGGACCTGGCCAAAGGCCATCCCGGCGCCAAGGCCTGGGATGATGCCTTGTCCAAGGCCCGTTTCGAATTCCGCTGGAGGGACCAGTTCCATTTAAGCCTGGATCCGGAAACCGCCGAGAGCTTTCACGACGAGACTTTGCCGGCGGAGGGCGCCAAAATGGCGCATTTTTGTTCCATGTGCGGGCCGAATTTTTGTTCCATGAAAATCACCCAGGACGTACGTGACTACGCTGTAGAGCAGGGCCTGCAGGACAAAGCCAAAGAATTCCGCGCCAAAGGCGGGGAAATTTATTCTTAAACCGCGGCTAAAGCCGCTTCCGGCGTGAAGGCGTGGGTGTATTGGTCGGCCATTTTTAATAAATTTTGGCGGGCATTTTCCAATTCATTGAGCGTTTGGGCGCGGAATTCCAGGGTTTCTTCGACCATTTGCGGGAACAAACCACGGTAGTATTCAATCCCTTCCAACAGATTATTTTTAAATTCCGTAAAATATTTTACCTTGCTGTCCGTCATGGATGAGAGGGACTTTTCAATGTCTTTTTTAAGGTAATCGACGTACATGCCCAATTCCTTGATGAACATATGCGGCCTGGGTGTGTTGTTGAGGACATTGATCCGGCCATAGATGTGGTCGATCATTTCTCTAAGAGTGACGATTTTGGAAAAATAGGCCAGATTCGGCCCCGGGCATACCGCGCTAAAGCGGGGCACATTGGAGGGGACATTGTTTTTGATTAAGACCACCTCCCCTAAATCATGGCAAATGCAGGCCTTGGCAACGATGGCATCAAAACGGTTTTTGTACTCTTGCGCATCCAAATTTTGGGCATTGATCTGGTCGATTTTTAATTTTTGATATTGGCGCGAAGCGGTGCAAATGGGCTGTGGCGTAAATTCAATGTTGGACACCAGGTGCCCTTTGGGGCAGGCGCTGCCCGGGCGGTTGCGCATGACGCGCAGGTCTTTTTCCAGGTCGCTTAAAGAGTCACGCAAATTATTAAACGGGACGCCTAACGGCGACACATCGCTTAAATACAGGTCTTTTTCAGTGGCCCCAGCCAGTTTATCCAGGGTGACGGGGTCGACATTGGTGGCTTCCGGGCATAATAAAAACGGCGTGGCCCAGCCTGTGCCATCGAGATTATAATGCCGGCGCAGGAAGGTGTCTTCCTTGCGCGTACCGATGCCGCCCTGGGCGGTGATTTTGACCCTGTGCGGCTGGGGAAAAATCAACTGGTTCTTTAAGCCCAATGCTTTAACATAAGCCGAGTGCAATTGCCGGATCAATTCTTCACGCCTGGTCCGGAACTCTTCCAGGATCGGTCCCATTAAATATCCGTCGGTGGCAAAAGCGTGGCCGCCGCAATTCAGGCCGGATTCAATGCGGTATTCAGAGATCCACAACCCTTTTTGGGCGAAAAATTTGCCTTGAATGAAGCTGGAGCGGAAATCGCTGACTTTAAGGATGATCTTTTTTTTGAAATTTCCGGCGGCATCCGCGTAAAAATCTTTGAATTGTTCGACATAGGAATACAGCCGGCGGTTGATGCCAGCGGAAAAAACGATGGCCGATTCCAGGCTGCTTTGGGCATAACCCCTTAAAGCGGCAAGGGCATCGGAAAATTCAGCAGGGAGTTTATTGCCTTTGCCGTCATAATTGTCCCGGTCCAGCTTGGTCATGATATTAACGTTGATGTCTCCGGGACGCATGTCACGGCGCAGATCTTCCTGAAGTTTATTTTTAAGCGCGGAGTCCTGGACTACCAGCATGTTCAGGTATTTCTGTTTTAATGCAGAGGCATCATCAAGCATTTCAAAATATTTGGTGATTTCGCTGTCCGTTTCAAAAGCGGCGTTCTTGACCGCGTTGAATTGGCGCTGGACAATGCGGTTGACCAGGTCTAAATAAGCGGTGATGCGCCGGGCCCGGAAATCTCCATCGTATTTGGTAATAGGGGCATAAGGTTCGCCCTCTTGGGCGCAATAAAATTTGCGCATTTCTTCAATAAGGGTATCATCCACCAGGGAAATGACCGAATGGATGCCGTAGCGGGCCACTTTGATGGGGGTATCAATGGAAAAGCCGGTCCCCATTACGGGGATATGAAATGTGTGGATTGGGAATTTGTTCATATCTTTAACTATACCCCATATCTCTCCAAAAGCAAGATATTATATAAATATTTCTGTTTGCTAAAGCCGGACTTTTCCACTAGAATAATTTTTCTATGGACAGGACTTTTTATATGGATTTAGCCCGTCAAAGCATGGGCCGGGAAGAACTGGAAAATACCGTGTGCGAACGGGTTTTGTCGGATCCCGGCCTTGAGATTTTACCTTTATTGGACGCCGCTTACCAGGTGCGCAAGGCCTTTCACGGCAATAAAGTGCGGGTCCATATCCTTAATAATGCCCAAAACGGCCATTGCCCGGAAGATTGCCATTATTGCGCCCAAGCCAAAACTTCGCAAGCCAATATAGAGGAGTACGGCATTAAGCCTGATGCTGAGATCATGGAAGAGGCCCGCCAGGCCTATGCCAAAGGCGCGTCCTGTTACTGTATGGTTTTTGCCGGCCGGGGAGCGTCCCAAAGCCGTATTGACCGTTTGACCGGGGTGATTGGCCAAATCAAGAAAGAATTTCCAGGTAAAGAAATTTGTGTTTCCACCGGTTTTGTGACATCAGACGGCGCGGTGCAATTAAAGAAAGCCGGGCTGGACCGGCTCAACCACAATCTGAACACGTCACAACAACATTACCCTAATATTTGCACTACCCACACCTTTGATGATCGTCTCAATACCTTATTGGCCGCGCGCCAGGCAGGGATTAAGCTGTGTTCCGGGATGATCGTCGGGATGGGGGAGAAAAACAAAGACATCATCGATGTGGCCAAACAATTACGCGCCTTAAAAGCGGAGTCGATCCCGGTCAATTTATTGGTCCCCATTGAAGGCAATCAATTGAGCGTCGATTCGGGGCTGACGCCGGAATTTTGTTTGCGGGTGTTGTGTTTGTTCCGGTTTTTAAACCCAAAGGCGGAAATCCGCGCGGCTGCCGGGCGGGAATTGCAGCTGCGTTCCATGGAAGTGATGGCATTATACCCGGCCAATTCTTTGTTTTTGCAAGGGTATTTAAATGCCAAAGGCGCGGCCAATGACAAAACCCTGCGCATGATCCGGGACGCGGGATTTGAAATTTTATCTGATGTCGACATAGGACCAACCATTGTTTCTAAGCC
>JACQQW010000175.1 GCA_016206745.1 Candidatus Omnitrophota bacterium
ACCATAACAGCGTTAGAAACCAAATCCTCAAATAATGCTGTGAGACTAATGATGCCTCCACCAGCGAACGGCTCAATCAAAACTTCAGGCCTTGGATAAAGGTTAGTAAGCCAAGCTCTAAAGGTCGGCACAAACCATGTCTTCCCCCCAGGATAACGAAATGGACTTCTTTGCGGGATAGAAGCAACATTGACGGGCTTAGGAATTAAAGCATTTTGAGGTAATTCAGGAAATAATAATTGCTGCTTCATTACTATCATTTTCAGAATGGTTTTTCAATAGTTTTATTTATTGGAGGAGTTTCAAGCTGTTCGTCAAGTTTCTCTTGAAGTATTTTTATAAAATTCTCGACCTTTCCAGGCATTGGCGTGGTGATTGACCTCAATGCCGGCTGAAATTCGGTAAATACTTCATCAATTTTCGTTAACTTATATCTATATTGTCCTTCTTCCTTGGCCAGCTTAAGGTCATAAATGAACCACGCAATCTCAGCTTGTGATTGTCTTATTTTCTTCAAAGGAGGAAGTGTTTCAAAAAAACTCTTGTTTAATGCAACAACTGTTTTTTTCTGCCAAGAATGTAAAATCCCACCCTTAAATAGCAATTGAGGCGCTAATCGTTTACGAGAGGACGACAAGTAGTCTGGCCGAGGATAGTTTGGCTGATTTGACCAGTCCATCTGTGCGTTTGCCTTTGGATTCTTCATGTAATATTCAAAAGGATCACGCACATTACCTGAGATATATACTGCTTGTATTTCAATGGCACCGAAATCGAAAACTTTACCCTTCTTATCATAAGCAACCAATACAACATCAATATTTCCGGCTGACTTTCCGGCTGCGTCATTTAATCTTACTTCTGTGAGGGAACTCCAAGATGTACCCTTATCAAAAAAGAAAGATGCCGCATCATCAGTGATGATCCAATCCTCACGAAATCGTATAGGGCAGGTTATAGCCAACCCAACTTTATTAAAAATACTGCAAACACCTAAAGGATTTTCAGCTTTATCTTTGGTGCAATTTGGGATCTTATTATTGAAAGGGCATAAACGGTGGGATCTATATCGATCTGCTTTTGATGATTGATTAGTGATGGGATAACCAAAAACTTCTGCAAGCGGTTGTGCGGCTTCCTTCATTGCGTTTCCTCTCAATAATTTATCATATCAATGAGATCAATATATCATACTAAATAGAAATCAAGGTTGATAGCGTTTTACAATGAGCGTAGCATTGTGGCCGCCGAAGCCAAGCGAATTGGACAAAGCCACATCCACTTGTGCTTTGCGCGCCACATTAGGCACATAGTCCAAATCACACAGCGGATCCGGGGTTTGGTAATTGATGGTTGGATGGACCATATGGTCCCGGATGGACATGACGCAGGCAATCAATTCAATGGCCCCTGCCGCGCCCAATAAATGGCCGGTCATGGATTTGGTTGAAGAAACTGGGATTCTTTTGGCATAATCCCCAAATACTTTCTTAATGGCCAGAGTTTCAATTTGGTCATTGAGTTTGGTGGATGTGCCGTGGGCATTGATGTAATCAATATCGGCCGGCATAAAACCCGCGTCTTTGAGGGCATATTCCATGGCCTTGATCGCGCCTAAGCCCTCTTCATGCGGGGCAGTGATATGATATGCGTCTGAAGTGCGGCCATAACCGGCCAATTCCGCAAGGATGTTGGCCCCGCGGGCTTTGGCAAACTCCAGGCCTTCTAAAATGACCACCCCTGCCCCCTCGGCCATGACAAAACCATCGCGGTTTAAATCAAACGGGCGGCTGGCTTTTGAGGGCTCATCATTGTGCTTGGACAAAGCTTTCAAGGCGCAGAAACCACCTAATCCCAACTTTGAAGTCGCGCTTTCCGTACCACCGGCAATCATGGCATCCACTTCGCCGTGCTGGATCATGCGCATGGCTTCCCCGATGCAATTATTACCGGTGGCACAGGCCGTGGCAATGGCAGCACACGGACCCCTGGCGCCAGTATTGATCGACACCTGGCCCGCCGCTTCATTAATGATCATGCGGGTGATGAAAAAAGGAGAAATGCGGCTGGGGCCTTTTTCCAATAATTTATCATATTCCTCTTCCGCGGAATAAATACTGCCGATCCCCGAACCAACCAAGACCCCGACCCGGTAAGGGTCCATGGTTTTGATGTCCAGCTTTGAGTGGAGCACCGCTTCATGGGCAGCTACTACCGCGAATTGGATAAACCGTGATAAATTGCGGGCGTCTTTGGAATTAAAATGCTCCAAGGGGTCATAATCAATGACATCGCCGTTGATACGGGAATCAAAAGCACAAGCATCAAAGTGGCTGACCGCGCGGATGCCGCTTTTTCCTTCCACCAAAGATTTCCAATACGTTTCAATGCCATGACCAACAGGAGAAATAGCCCCCATCCCTGTAATAACAACACGTTTTTTGTGCATATGGACAAGACCCCCATTTAAAGGTTTGCCCCGACGTTAAAGTCGGGGCAAGGTCTAAACCGCTCCGCCAAAGCGGAGCAGGAATAATTCCGGATACAAATTAAGCGTTGGCTTTTTCTTCAATATATTTAATGACGTCCCCTACGGTCTTCATTTTCTCGGCATCTTCATCGGGGATTTCGATGTTAAACTCTTCTTCCAAGGCCATAATAAGCTCAACGGTGTCCAAAGAATCGGCACCCAAATCATCCACGAAGGACGCTGTAGGGGTCACCTCTTCCGGTTTAACACCTAATTGTTCGGCGATGATGGATTTGATTTTTTCTTCTGCTGCCATTGAATTGCCTCCTTGTTGGTAACCATGAACTGGACGCAAAGCGCTTGTCCTAGTTCATGGTTAAATCGCTAAACCGCCATCCACTATAATCGTCTGTCCGGTGATGTAATCCGCCGCTTTTGAGGCCAAGAACAAACACACACCCGCCACGTCTGCAGCTTCACCAAAACGATTTAACGGGATATGTTCTAATACTTTCTCTTTAACAGGGTCCGCCAATTGCTCTGTCATTTCTGTGCGGATATAACCTGGAGCCACCACATTGACTGTGATGCCGCGCGAGGCCAATTCTTTGGCGACAGATTTAGAAAAACCGATGATCCCGGCTTTACTGGCCGCGTAATTGGCCTGACCCGCATTCCCTGTGATTCCAATGACCGAAGAAATGCTGATGATCTTGCCCTTGCGGGCCTTGAGCATCGGCTTTGTCACTGCCTTGGTGACATTAAAAACGCCATTAAGGTTGACTTTAATGACTTCATCCCAATCCTGTTCGTCAATCCTTAAGAGCAAATTATCACGCGTAATACCCGCGTTGTTGATTAATATATCAATGCGCTTATGAATGTCAAGAATTTTATTAACGGTCTCTTGCACGCTGGTAAAATCCGTGACATCGCAGCCAAAACCATCGGCCAAGACGCCTTTGGCTTTAATTTCAGCAGCCACAGCCATGGCTTGGGCCGCATTGCGGCCAATGATCAGGACCATGGCCCCCTGGGCCGCGAAGGCCCCCGCCAGGGACTTTCCGATCCCCCGGGTCGCGCCGGTCACCATAACCACTTCACCTTTAAACATAAGCGTATAGTAGCAATGAATCCTTTTTGGGCAAGGGAAAATTTGAATTTTTACCGCTGTGCGGACAATTCATACGATACGGATTTGGCTTGCGGCAAGGCCTGCGGTTTATCCAGGCGCACAACGGCCCGATTAATCCTCTTGTCCGCCATGATCCCTTTTAATACTTGGGAAGCCAGCTTCTCTAATAAGTAGCAGCGGGAACGTTCAACAATTTTAACCGCCTTATTGGCCAAGGCCGCATAGTCCAAAGCATCTTTAACCCGGTCGCTTTGGGAAGCTTTGGTGCCATCATACTCAATGGTGATATTGATCAATACATCCTGTTTATTGGCCCGCTCCCAAGGATGGATGCCGATGATGGCCCTGGCGTTTAAATCACGGATATGGATGATCGCCATTATATTAATTGTTCCCCGCCATCTACGGTGATGATTTGACCGGTCACAAAATCATTACCCAGCAAAAAATCAATGGTCTGTAGGATGTGTTTGGGGTGTCCCACTTTTCTTAAAGGGATTTTGGCTGCGCGGGCTTTGCGGTCATCCATCCGGTTGACCGGCGCAAGGACCATGCCTGGAGAAATCCCATTGACCCTGATCTTGGGCCCCCATTGCACTGCGGCCATTTGGGTAAATTCATGCAGGGCCTTTTTGGTCAACAGATAATCCGCGCAGCTGGTGCTGTGCCTGGTGG
>JACQQW010000169.1 GCA_016206745.1 Candidatus Omnitrophota bacterium
CAAATGGGGGAAGCCAGGTGCGTCCTGGCCGGCGGCACGGAGTAGATGAGCAATATCCCGTTTTATTACACAAAAGAGGCGCAGGAGATTTTTATGGAAGCAAGCCGGGCCAAAACGATGCCGTCGAAATTACAGGCATTTTTGAAATTCCGGCCCAAACATTTTACCCCGCGCATTGGATTGCAAATGGGATTGACAGACCCTGTGTGCGGTCTGAACATGGGGCAGACCGCGGAAGTTTTGGTGAAAGAATTTGGCCTTACCCGCCGCCAGCAGGATGAATTCGCTTTGCTCAGCCATCAGCGCGCCATCGCCGGCCGGACTTTGCTGCGGGAGGAAACCGTGCCGGTCATTCCAGGCCCGGCTTATAAGCAAGCGGTGCAAGATGACAATGGCCCGCGCGAAGGGCAGGCCCTGGAGGCATTGGCCAAATTAAAACCGTTTTTTGACCGCGCCACCGGCACCGTCACTGCCGGTAATTCTTCCCAAATCACCGATGGGGCCTGCGCGGTATTGGTGATGGGAGAGTCCAGGGCCAAAGAATTGGGGCACCGGCCTTTGGGCTATGTGCGTTCTTACGCTTTTGCCGGCGTGGATCCCAACCGCATGGGGATCGGCCCTGCCCATGCCATTCCCAAGGCCTTGAAAAAAGCGGGTTTGACATTGTCCGGCATGCAGGCCTTTGAAATCAATGAGGCCTTTGCGGCACAGGTATTGGCCTGCCTCAAGGCCCTGGCCAGCGGCCAATTCGCCAAAGAATTCGGTTATGAAGGGTATACCGGCGCCATTGACCCGGCCAAATTGAATGTCAATGGCGGGGCCATTGCTTTAGGGCATCCTGTCGGCACCACGGGAGCGCGGCTGATTGTGACCATGCTTAAACATTTAGAGCGCCATAATCTCAATTTGGGCCTGGTGTCTTTGTGCGTCGGTGGCGGCCAGGGCGCGGCAATGGTTTTGGAACGATAAGGGGGAATAAATGTCCGTTTATTATAAAGAAGAAGGCAATATCGGCACTATCACTTTTGACGCTCCGGATTCCAAGGTCAATGTATTGAGTTCGCCGGTGATTGCGGCCTTTGAAAAAATACTGGATGAGTTTAAAAATACATCCGCCATCAAGGCCGTGGTCATACAAAGCGCCAAGAACGGCATTTTTATAGCCGGCGCGGACATTAAAGAAATTGAAAACATCACCGCAGTGTCCGACGGCAAGGCCAAGTCCCAGGCCGGCCAGCGGGTATTGAATAAAATAGAGGATTTGCCTCTGCCGACGGTCGCGGTCATCGACGGCGCGGCCCTGGGAGGGGGGTGTGAACTGGCCCTGGCCTGCCGTTACCGCGTGGCCACTTTTAACGACAAAGTGCGCATTGGTTTGCCGGAAGTCAATTTAGGGTTTGTGCCCGGGTTCGGCGGTACCTACCGGCTGCCCCGGCTGATAGGCCTGCAAGCGGCTTTAAAGCTCATTCTTTCCGGCAATCCCGTCAATGCGAATGCCGCTTTGAAAATGGGATTGGTCGACCGTTTATATCCGCAAGCGGCTTTGATTGAACGCATCAAGGAATTGATAGCCGAAATCATCCCTTATCCGCGCCAGCGGATCATTCGCCGGCCCTCTAAAAAGGGATTCGACGCCTTTTTAGACCGCAATCCTTTTGGCCAAAATCTGGTATTTAAAAAATCCCTCGAGGAAGTCAACAAGGCCGCCAAGGGTTTTTATCCGGCGCCTGTCAAAGCTTTGGAAACCATCCGGAAAACTTTGCGTTTAGAACGCGAACATGGCCTGGACATAGAGTCAACCGCCTTCGCTCAGCTGGCCGTGACGCCTTTGTCCAAGAATTTACTGAAAGTCTTCTTCCTTTCCGAAAAATTTAAAAAACTGACCGTGCCCGGCCTGGAGAATATCCAGCCTGTGCCCATGCGCAAAGGCGCGGTCATCGGCGCCGGGATCATGGGCGGGGGCATCGCGCAATTATTGAGCAATCGCGGGGTGTGGGTGCGCGTCAAGGACATCAACCTCGACGCTATTGCCAAAGGTCTCAAGGCCGCCGATGATGTTTATAAGCAAATGGTCAGGCGCCGCCGCATGAAACCGCATGAGCGCAACGCCAAAATGGCCATGATTTCAGGCACGCTTGACTATAGCGGTTTTCAAAACGCGGACATGGTCATTGAAGCCGTGGTCGAGGACATGGACATCAAGAAGAAAATTTTTGCCGAAATCGGGGACAAGGCCCCGCGAGCCGTCCTGGCGACCAATACCTCGTCTTTGTCCGTCACTGAAATGGCCAAGGCGGCCAAAGACCCTTCCAGGGTGATCGGGTTCCATTTTTTTAATCCCGTGCACCGCATGCCGCTCATTGAAATCATCACCACGGCGCGCACATCTCCCCAGACCCTGGTTTCGACGCTGGAATTCGCCAAGCGTTTGGGCAAGGTGCCCATTATCGTCAAAGACGGCCCCGGTTTTCTGGTGAACCGTATTTTACTGGGGTACATCAATGAAGCGGGCCGGCTTTTGCAGGAGGGCGGTTCCATTGAGCATCTGGATAAAGTCGCCGTCGATTTTGGCATGCCCATGGGGCCGTTCACGCTTTCCGATGAGGTGGGTTTGGACGTGGGTGTGAAGGTCCTGCATATTTTAGAAGCGGGTTTGGGGCCGCGGTTTAAAGCGGCGCCGGTCTTGGACCAAGTGGTTGAAAAGAAATTGTTGGGCAAGAAATCCGGCAAAGGGTTTTATATCCATGGCACGACCCGCACAATCAACCCGCAAGTTGCGGGCATGGTCAAAAGCAATGAAAAAGTATCTGATCAAGAAGCCATTGACCGCATGGTTTATATCATGGTCAATGAGGCGGCCATGATTTTGCAGGAGGGGATTGTCGATGGGCCGGATACGGTGGACATCGGCATGATCATGGGGACCGGGTTCCCGCCGTTTAGGGGCGGGTTATTGCGTTATGCCGACAGTATCGGTGTGGATAATATTGTCAAAACCCTGGAAGCTTTTGAAGACCGGTTTAAAGACGGCCGTTTTAAACCCTGCGCTTATATATTGGATTTAAAGAAGCAGGGTAAAAAATTCTATGCAGCAAGCAACTAAGAAAAAGTTATTGATTGGCCTTGCCGCTGCTGGTGGTATGCTTTTGCTGGCGGCCGGGCTGTGGTATTTTTTGTTTATCAGCCAGTTTCAAAATTATTACGATAAAACCTACGGTTTTGACATTCAATATCCCGGTAGTTGGAAGGTCGTAAGGGCGCCTCAACCCGGCGCCGCGGTTGCTTTCATCAGCCCCAAAGAAAATGCCATGGATGTTTTCAGCGAGAATGTCAACATCACGGTTGAGCCGGTGCCGGTGGAGCTGGTGAGATTGCAAAATTTCAGCGATAAAATCCTCCTGCAAATGACCAAGGTTTTTCAGAACATTAAAGTCATGGAGACTAAACCGCTTATCTTTGGCGATCGCCAGGGCCACCGGGTTGTGTTCAGGGCCGATAAACCCGATGCCATTACCATCATGAATGTGTGGACCATCAAAGACGCGGACAAAGCCTATATCTTGACCTATATGGCCATGACCAAGAATTACCAGAAATACCTGCCGTTGGTAGAGGTCATGGTCCAGTCGTTTCGATTAAATTAAGGGGACATGTACCTAATTCTGGGGACACGTACAAAAATCGTACATGTCCCCAGAATTACAGAATTAGGTACGTGTCCCCAAATTACATTCCCATCCGTTCACTTAAGAATTCTTCCACAGATGCAGATTGCAGGTAGGGGTTGGTTTGCTTTTGATGCCCGATGGTGTCCGTTGGGGCGGGGCCGTAATTGTGGCCGGGGTACACAACAGTGTCACCGGGCAGTTTCATGATGACATTAGTCAAAGATTGATACATGACGCGCGCGTCGCCGCCCGGCAAATCGCAGCGGCCGCAGCCGTCGATAAACAAGGTGTCCCCGCAAATCAAATTGTTTTGTGCCAGGAAGCACTGGCAGCCGGGCGTATGGCCGGGGGTGTGCAGGACATCGAAGGTGATGTGTCCAAGTTTCAGTCTGGCACGGTCCTCGATGCCGGTCAGGGATTGCTTTGTTTGTATTTGGGCGGTTAAAAATGGAGCTTCATGCTTGGAAATATAAACCGGCAGCTTATAGAGGGCCAGCAATTGGTCCAGGCCATTGATGTGGTCGGGATGGGCATGGGTCAGAAAGACCTGTGTGATCACATATCCTAAACGTTTGGCTTCTTCGCGGAGGAAATCCACATCCCAGGCCGGGTCGACGATGGCCATTTCCTTGGTTGCAGGGTCGCCCAAGAGGTAAAGAAAATTGTTCAGCGGCCCGATTTCGTATTGACGGATGAGTAAAGATGTCTTGCTTGACATGGCTGATTGTCCTCCTATAATGAAAATAGGATATTATATTATAAATTGGAGGTAATTAAATGGCTTTATTGGAATCAGTCAAAATCCCTTTGGGAACGGTGATGCCGGATTTTGAATTGAAAGACCCCTCCGGCACGAGTTTTAAAGGCGGCGGACTTTACGGCGAACGCGGGCTTCTGGTGGTTTTTACCTGCAACCATTGCCCGTATGCCCTGGCGGTATGGCCGCGGGTGGCGCGTCTGGCCAAATATGGACGGGGGATGAGGGTCAATACTGTGGCCATTAATCCAAATATTAATCCCGATTTTCCGGACGACGCTCCGGATAAAATGCTGGTCAAAATCAAAGAACTGGGCCTGGATTTTCCTTATCTGGCGGATGAAGCGCAGGCGGTCGCCGAAGTTTTCCGGGCCCAATGCACGCCGGACATCTACCTGTTTAATAAAGATAAGAAGCTGGTTTATCACGGCCGCATCGACGATAATTGGAAAGACGAAGACGCGGTGACCCGCGAGGAACTCAAAGAAGCCATGAATAATATGGCCGCGGGCCGCCCGGTCGATCCCAAACAAAACCCGTCCATGGGCTGTTCCATCAAATGGCGCAGTTGAACCCTGATATTTATTTGCAACGCATGTTTGATTTTGTCCGGCAGGCCGGGGCTTTGGCCCTGGAGTATATTGCCGACAGCGCGCCGGGTTTAAAGCCCGACCAGACGGTCATCACCAAAGCCGACTGCGCCATTTCCAAATTGTGCCGGCATATGCTGGCGGATTTTCTGGCGGATCCTGCGCATATTTTGATCGATGAAGAAGACCCTGCAGTGGGCAGTTATTTGGACCAGAACAAGCTCAATGCGGCAAAGTTTATATGGGCGGTGGATCCTATCGACGGCACCAGGATTTACGCCAACCGCATGCCCACCTTTGGGATTTCACTGGGGTTGATGAAGGACTTAAAACCATGGCTTGGTGTGGTGTATTTTCCCGCTCTTAATGAATTGTTTTTTGCCGACGGACAATATGCGTACTTTATCGCCAATGCCTTCTGCGATCAGGAACATAAACAATTGATCGTTCCCCAGGACGAGAATATTTCGGCGCAGTCGCTTTTTTTCTGCAATGACACGTTTTTTGAGAAATTCAACTGGGCGGACAAGGATTTTCACATCATGATCCATGCCTGCGCCGTTGTGAATTTGTGCTGGCCCGCGATCGGCCGTGGGGCGGGGTGTTTTTTACGTTCCAGTTTATGGGACTTTGCCGGCAGCTGGCCTATCATGAGGGCGGCCGGCATGGACTTTCGCTCGGTCAAAGACGGCCATACCTTTGATAAAGTGGATGCGTCCTTGTTTGAGAAGGGCAAGAAATCCTGGGAATTGAAGGAATACTACCTGATTTCCTCCGCGCGCAATTATCCCATTATTAAATCAAAAATCATCCCATCAGCGCCTGCCGTTGAGTCCCAATAGGATTTGAGCGTCGGCCACAGATGTGATGGCCTGGATTTCAAACCCCAGTCCGTCGAAATCAAGGCTTGTCAGGTGTGCCAGCAAGCTCTGGTCAAACGGTATGCGTATGCCGCCATTGCTTTCCCGGCGCAGGTTCATCTGCATTTTATCGCGGCCCAGGCTCACACCTCCAGGGTTCTGCGCGATTTGCTGCTCCTCATCAATGACCGCCGCCGGGCTTGATGC
>JACQQW010000015.1 GCA_016206745.1 Candidatus Omnitrophota bacterium
ACTCCGGGTTGGTGGCCGCAATGTTCCAGTACGCGTCCAGGGCCTTTTGGGGATCAAACTCCTTGGAAAAAATCCCGGCGATCGCCAATTTCACTTTGGAAGACATCAACGGATCTTTCGGGGACACCGCCTTGTATTGGGCCAGCGCCATGTCCAATGCTCCCAAGGCCTCATAGGCCTGCCCCAATTCATAATGGACCTGGTCGGCCAGCACAGAGCCGGAAAACCGGTCTAAAATTTGCGTATAATAATCCACGGCCCGGTCGTATTGAGAATTTTTCATGGCGTACTGCGCCAGCCACAAAAGGGCCTCTTGCTCCACGGCGGTTTTGGGATATTTATAAATGATCAGTTTAAAACGTTTAACGGCCTCTTTGACCTGCCCCAGTTCGAACTGGCATTTGGCGATGCCGATATCGGAATTCTTGGCAACAGTATCGTTGTCGGGATACAGGCGCAATATTTTCTGGAATATTTTCAGGGCATCCTCGGATTGTTTCAAATTCAAATAAGAAAGGGCCAGGATGTAATTGGCCTGGGGCGCATATTCGCTGGGATGCGTCAGGGCTTTTAAAAAGGCCTCCATGCGCCCGGCCGCCGCAGGCCAGCCGCCTTTCTTAAATTGCGCCACGCCCAGATAATAATTAATGTCTTCCAAATATGTGCTGTTGGGAAAGCGGTCCTGCAACTGCTGGAAGGCCGCCAGGGTGGATTCAATTTTTTCCGATTTAAGAAAAGCGATCCCCTGCCGGTATTGCACATAATCCACCAAAGAGCTGTCGGTGTAATTCTTGAGCACATCGTCATATATGCCGATGGCCTCATTGAATTTACCGGCATCTTGATAGGCGTCCCCCATTTGCGCCAAAGCATTGGCTTTGTCCTCAGGCCGGGCCGCATGTTCATAGGCATACTGGAAGCATTTGACCGCGGCTTCAAATGCATCGAGTTTTGTATACACCCACCCCAGCCCCAGGTTTGCTTTCTGGATCAATTCCGCGTCCGCATCAGGCCTGCCGTGGTCAAGGATAAACCTGAAATCATCCGCCGCTTCAGTGAATTTTCTCAATGCGTAATAGGCGTTTGCCCTGCCCAAATGGGCCTCCAACCGCCGGGTGCCCGACGGAAAGTCCCTGATCATGTCACTGTACGCGCCGGCCGCCCCCTCCCAATCGCCTTTCTCATACGATAATTGCCCGGTGACCAAGAGCAGGTCTTCAGCCGGAATGCCCTTGGATTTAAAGAATTCCAGGGCCTCTTTCGCCAATTTTTGGGCCTGGTCAAAGGCCCTTTTTTTAACGGCGCACCAGATCCTTCCGGTATATGCCGCCTGCAGCAGTTGCGGGTCCTGGGCCGTTTTAATGACTTTTTCGTAAGCGGCCATCGACCGGGTAAAATCTCCCATATAATAATATGCGTCGGCAATGTTCAAATGCGCCTCCGTGCCGCGCGCGCCCTGCGGATACCGGGTTGAATATTGTTCAAATTCACCGGCCGCGGCGGAATAATCCCCCATATTATACGCGCATTGGGCGATTTTCAAAAAGCCGTCTTCCGCGAGCGGATGCTTGGGGTGCCGGGCGGTTAATTTTTGAAAAATATTTTTCGCCGGCAGATACTCTTTCCGGTTAAAGTAAGACCAGCCCAAAGAATACAAAGCCTGCGGGACATACACGGAACCGGGGAAAAAGCCAAGCAATTGTTCATAACTGCCGCGGGCCCGCGCATCATCGGACAATTTTAACCGGGTTTCACCCATCCAAAAAAGCAGCGCGTCTTTATTTTCCGGCGTATCGCCGATCGATTGAAACACATTCAAGGCCTTATTGAAATCATTCTTTAGAAAATAACATTGCCCAAGCAACAATTTAGTCTGGCCGGTTTTTGGGCTTTGAGGATATTGGGAATGGAATTCTTCCAGATAACGCGCGGCGACATCATGAAACCCGTCTTCAAAGGCCCGCTGGGCGGTTGAGAAAAGTTCATCCTCCCCGCTTTGGGCGTGGACACCAATGCCCGGGCCAAAAAATAAAATAAACAAAA
>JACQQW010000180.1 GCA_016206745.1 Candidatus Omnitrophota bacterium
CCTGCGCCAACATTAAACACCCGATCACAAAAAATGTGGATCCAAAATTCTGTTGTATAAAATTACCGCTGATATAAAAACCAATCCCCCCGCTTAAAAACCGGACCGCGGAATTAAGCGCCGCAAGTTCACAGCGGTAGTTATCGGAAAAATCCGCCAGCACCGTCGATATACCGTTGTGAGTAATGGTCCAGCCAATCGAAATCATCGACAATGCCACAGCCAAACCTATTAATGAATAATGGCCGTATAAAGCCATGGTCGAAAGGCCTAAAATACCAATGCCGATATAACAGGATTGGGTACGGCCGCATTTATCAGTGATCATCCCGCCTATGGTCTGACCCACCACACAAGCGATTGCCGTCAAAATGATCAAAGAACTGATGGTCAACTGGTCATAACCATAGATCTTATCAAGATAAATGCCGTACCATTTACAGACCCCGTGAAAAAGCAAACTCGTAACAAAGATAAAGACCAGAATGCGGCGTAAACCGCCGGCATGAAAAGCATCCAGATAATTCACCTTAACACCATGGTTGGCTTCTGTCCCTTCTGCGGGGCAAAAACACCAACCAATGGCCAGAAAAAGCCCCAAGAACGACGGTATGATAAATAACCAGTGCCAGGCTGCCACCCCGCTGAGAATGAGCCCCAGCATGGCGCCGAAAAATGAGGAGCTGAAAAACAATCCAAGCACCCGGCCGCGGATGTCTTTTTCAAAGATCTTGCCTAAGGTCATAAGCGCCAGCGGCGTCACTGCCGCCGCGCCTAAGCCCGCGACCACGCGCCCCAAAAGAATGAGTGTGAGTGAATCCGTCCACAAACACATCCAGTTACCGAACGCATAAAGCAAGGTGGCTGCGGCCATTAAGAATTTAATGGAAAACCGTGACGCTAAAGGCGCGTATAATAACGCGCACAGGCCATAGGTGATCAAATAAAATGAAATGATATTGGCAGCGTCTGCCGCCGGCACATTCAAAGAACGGCCAATCGCCGGGACAACGGCGGTCAGGGCCGAAATATTAAAAGAAACCAGGACGCTGGCGCAGCAAAAGAAAAATAAAATCCAGCGCCTGTTACTTGCTGGCATGAGCTTCCGCTTCAATGACTTTCTTGAAGATCTTCATATTGTCCTGTGAATGCCTATTGATGAATCCTTCAATTTGTTCCGCGGTAAATTTCGTAAACTTGGGGTCTATTTCAAAATCCTGGATCCAAGTCATCAAAATACCTCCTTCGGTTTCCGTATAAAACCAAACGATCTTCATGTATTTAAAAGGAAACAACGGATCCCAGCGCTGGGCATAAGCAAATTTAAGGTCTTTATATAACCACCGTTTAGACACCCAGGACTTGCCGTCTTCATCGGTGAGGCGAAAAGTGATTTCATTGCCCTTGCGTTCAAGAACATCGGCCTTGGCGTATTCTTTGCCGAATAATTCTGTCCAGCGTTCAATTTGATTCGAAATGTCGAAAATTAATTCATAAGGCGCGTTGATAACGATTGAATTAACTGTATGTCCCATTTTCCCTCACTTGTTAAAGACAGATTGAAGACGTACCGCTATTGATAAATGATTGATTCTTGGCTGACACCGATTCCCGATTCTCCACGGTGCGCTTCCCTTTTGCCATTCTTTCGTTTGGCTGTCCCCATTTTTTGGGTCAAGACTGATTGGGCGTTCTAATTTAATGTATCGTATCTTTTTTAAACTACAGCCAAGATCCTTACTATAAAATAGCAACTACCCTACTCCACCCTGCACCTGCATTCCTAACCTTCACAGGCAAACAGGAAACCGTAAAACCATACGGTTTTGGTATAGCACCTAGATTGCCCAAACGTTCCATATGGCAATATTCGCGGCGGCGGCCCAGGAAATGGCAGGGCCAGATTTTGCTTTTATCTTTCGTGGCCAAAAATTCTTTGAACATTAAGAAGCAAGGGCGATCCAAGCCGATGGTGTCAATCCCCATCATTTTAATGCCCTGGTCCAGCAAATACTCCACCGCATCTGCGGTCATGCCGACATATTTATGCACATAATCATCTGTACCGAGCAATTTATCACCGCCCGTATAAATGAGAACAATGTCCATGGGTTTAAGCGCATAATTAATCTTTTTCAAAGCAGCGATGACGTGGTCTTTGGTGATGGCATCCGGAAATCTTAAATGCGTAAAATCCAACACCACCCCGGGGCCATAACACCACTGCAGAGGCACGTCCATGATTTGCTTGGCCGGTTTGCCTTCGCACATGCTGCCATAATGAAACGGCGCGTCGACATGCGAGCCCATGTGCACCGATGAATGCACGGTTTCCAAAGAAAGCATTTCACCATCGGGAATTTCTTCCGCTGTGGCCACCCGTTCCCCTCTATCAAAACGTTCCTGTCCGCCGGGCTGTTTATTCATCACTACCCAATTAAAATGCTCGACTCCTTGACTGTGCGTGATGCGGTCAATTTTAGCGTCGTGTGTTTCGACTAAAGTGTCGTCTATAGGCAGACTAAGGTCAATGATCTTCATTTGGATCTTAAAATAGCGATGATATCATTAAAAGAATGCGTCTTTTTTAATTCATTGTCCTTTAAC
>JACQQW010000177.1 GCA_016206745.1 Candidatus Omnitrophota bacterium
AACCCGGAGTATGCCCGGGACGCCTATTTAAAAATGGGCCAATTATAGCGCAATGCGCAAAATTATGAAAAAGAAATTGAAATATATGAAAAAGCCATGAACATCGGCCAGGGCAAAGCCGGGGTCAGCGGGGCGGAATTGCTTTTTAATATTGCGGATGCTTATGAGGTCAGCGGCCGTTTTGAAGAGACCGTGGATTATTACTTAAAAGTCCCTGCGCAGCACCCGGACCAAGTCGTATGGGTGGTCAAGGCCTATTTGCGGGTCGCCAAGATTTTCGAAGACCGCAAGGATTGGGAAGGGGCCGCGGTGACCTATCAGAAAATAATCCAGTTAAAGACCGAAGAATCCAAATACGCGCAGGAGCGCCTGGACTGGATCAAAAAAAGATAAATAGTCGGTAATAGTGTCATTGCGAGCGAAGCGAAGCAATCCTTTATAAAAGATTGCTTCGTCGCAAAAACGTTCCTCGCAATGACACTGAGGGAGGGAAAGATGACCGTCGCTGTGATGAATGCCTGGCAGCTCTTTTTAAAAGGCGGCCCCATGATGTGGCCCATTCTTTTATTATCAGTCGCGGCCCTGGCCATTGGGATCAACCGTTTCATGGTGTTATCTGCTGTGGAGGGCGGGTTATCGCCCGAGAAAAAGGCCCTTTTGCTTTCCCTGCGGCAGGGCCATTTGAAGGAAACGCTGCGTTTATGTGAAGAACGGCCCGGGACGCTCTCTGCCATTTTAAAATCCGGTATTTTAAAATTCGGATCTTCCGGCGATGTGATCAGAGGGGCCATGGAGGAAGCGTTAAGCCATGAAGTTCCGCGGATCAAAGAGCACATGGGCATTTTGTCCCTGATCGTCAATGCCGCGCCTTTGATGGGGCTTTTGGGGACGGTCAACGCCATGACTGTGGTTTTTCATGCCGTGGTGGTCCGGTCCAATGTATTGAATCCTTTGCCGGCAGGTGAACTGGCTTCCGGGATCTGGCAGGCGCTATTGACCACGTCCGCCGGTTTGACGGTGGGTATTTTGAGTTTTACCTGCCACAGTTTTTGTGCCCTGCGCATAAATGCCGTGATTGCTTATTTGGAACGTTCGATCGTTGAAATGAACAATATGCTGCAACAGTTGTCGGAACCCGTGAACCAGGCCAAACACTTTGTGGCCGGTTCAGGGCAACATTCTGCCGGGGAACATATCAATGAATATTAAACGCCATATGGAAATAGCCCCGCCCCTGCATCCGGTGGTGGGGATCGCCTTTCTCAATTTTATTTTTGTGGTCTTCCTTTTGGTCATATTCTTTTCTTTTTTTGCCGTGCCTTCAGGGTTTGAGCTGCGCCTGCCCCGCCTTGGGCCCGTAGGAGGCCTGAACGCATTTGATGAGCCCTATGTGACGGTCCGCATCACCAGCGAAAATGTTTTGTATTTTAACGACAAAGTCGTGACCATTAACGAGTTAAAGCGCGCATTATTTAAGATCAAAGCGGTCAACAAGCTCCTTTACCTGCGGGTGGACCGGCGGGCTTCTGCAGGCAGGATGGCGGACGTATGGGATTTATGTAAAGGCCTGGAAATCGCCAGGGTAAAAATTGTGGCGTCTGAAGAATGAACGTTCAAAAGTCAATCATTGCCGCCTTATGCGTCCATGCCCTTGCGGCCTGTGTGGTGTGGGTCGGTTTCCCGGTCCCGCTGCCAAGAGGAAAAGTCGAGTTTTTATACAGCGGCGCTTTTATGCCGGCGGAAGAACTGCCCGATGGAACGTCCATGGAAAAGGCCCCGGGACCTGGCGCGGTCAAGTCCTCTGAGGCGGGTTTTTTTACCCCGTGGGTCAACATGCGGAGTTTGGATAAACCGAAAAGATAAACACCATTTATGATTCCCCTCCCCTGGTGGGAGGGGCTAGGGGAGGGGGAAACATGTTCAAATGCACCCCCCTCCCTAACCCTCCCCACAAGGGGGAGGGAAAGGGTGAAATGTTCATTTGGGACTACAGTGCCATATTTGCCGTGGTCATAATTGTTACATTGGGGGTTGTTTTTATGGCATGGGTGTTTTATACTTGTAATAGGAAACTGATCTTTGAAGAACAGGCGCTGTGGGAGGAGTTTCGGCAATGCCATTATTGCGCGTATGTGTACATCGATCACCTCAAACGCGCTCCCTGCCGGTGCCCGCGGTGCTTAAGCTATCATGATGCAGCATAAGGCGAGGTGGATATGATCTATCGGGCCAAATTTTGCCGTCAAAATTCCGGCGTGATTTTAGTCACGGTCCTTGCGATACTGGTTGTGATGTCTGTTTTTGTGGTGGCCACCTTAAGTCAGAATTTAAACCAGGCGGCTTCCGCCCAGACCCAGCTGGATGAGATCAAAGCCCGGGAACTGGTCATGGGCGCATTTTGGAAAGCATACGCGGACATGAATGACGGCATCAACAATCCCAGCGTTCCTTCTGAAAATTTGGACGGGAAAACTTTCACAGTCAGCGTGGATCCAAGGCCCGCCTCTTCCACCGTACCCTATCGCGTTATTGTTAATTA
>JACQQW010000181.1 GCA_016206745.1 Candidatus Omnitrophota bacterium
GTTATCAGATCAGCCCATTATTATGGAAGAAAGTCGGGTCGCGTTTGAGCGCGGGCCGGGTGCAGTCCGTGGCCTTGCGTTTGATCGTCGATCGTGAGGAAGCAATCACCAATTTTATCCCGGAAGAATATTGGCAAATTGCCGTTGACCTGCAGAAAAAAGGCGTACCGTCCGTCCTCACCGCCAATTTGGAAAAGATCGACGGTAAGAAAGCGGAATTAAATAATGAAGGCCAGACCAAGGGCATTGTCAAAGAGATCAAGGGCCAGGTATTTTCCATCGCCGCCATCAATAAAAAGGAAGTCAGGCGCAATGCGCCCGGCCCCTTTATCACCAGCACGTTGCAGCAGGAGGCGTTTGGCAAGCTGGGCTTTAATACGTCCAAGACCATGATGATCGCGCAGCAATTGTATGAAGGCATTGAGATCGGCGATGAAGAACCGGTGGGCCTGATCACCTACATGCGCACCGATTCCGTCAATATCGCGGCCGAGGCCCTGGGCAAGGTCCGCACCTATATTAAAAGCGAATATGGCGCCGATTTTTTGCCCGAACAGCCCAATAAATTCAAGTCCAAGAAAAGCGCGCAGGAAGCCCATGAGGCGATCAGGCCGACGGACATTTTACGCAGACCGGACGATGTCAAAGAATTTTTAAGTGAAGACCAGTTCCGTTTATACAATTTGATCTGGAAACGTTTTGTCAGTTGCCAGATGACCCCTGCCGTATTCGAACAGACCAAAATTGAAATTACCGCCGGCCGTTTTCAATTCGGCGCCGGCGGCTCCATTTTGTCCTTTGCCGGTTATTTGACCGTTTATAAAGACAATGAGGAAGAAGAAAACACCAGGCTGGATGCCTCTTTATACGCCCAAGGCGATGCTTTGGAATTAAAAGAAGTCAAACCGACCCAGCATTTTACCAAACCTCCGGCCAGGTATTCGGAAGCCAGTTTAGTCAAGGCCCTGGAAGAGCAGGGCATTGGCCGCCCGTCCACGTACGCTTCCATCATCCAGACTTTGGCCGCGCGCAATTATGTCCTGCGCGACCGCGGGTATTTTACCGCCACGGAGCTGGGGATTAAAATTTGCCGTTTATTGATGGAATATTTCAAGAAGATCATGGACATTGGTTTTACCGCCGGGCTGGAAGAAGAACTGGACTCGATCGAAGAGGGGCAAAACGATTATGTCAGGGTTTTACAAAATTTTTGGGGGCCGTTTAAGGAGGAATTGGATTATGCCATGGCCAATATCCAGAAAACCCTGGTGGCGGTCGACCGGCCCTGCCCTCAATGCGGCAGGCCCATGGTGGTCAAGTGGGGCAGGCGAGGCCGGTTTATCAGCTGCACCGGTTTTCCGGAATGCAAACACGCGGAACCATTTACCGTCGGTGTTAAATGTCCGCAGGAAGGCTGCGGCGGGGAATTGGTCGAGCGCCGTTCCGGCCGCGGGGCGGTCTTCTACGGCTGCAACCGTTATCCGGAGTGCAAGTTTATCAGTAATAAACTGCCTAAATAAAATGAAGGTGGGGGTGTGCCATGATCTCTCACATACAAAAATTCCTCTCTTACCTCGAAATCGAAAAAAATTATTCCCACCACACCCTTTTAAATTACCGCCTTGATTTGGAAGAGTTCGCCCGTTTCCTGGGCGAGGAACCGGTCGAATCCGTTGTGTATCCCACCTTGCGCCGGTTTTTGGCCCAGATCCGCGGCCAGGACCTTAAGCCCCGCAGTGTGGCGCGTAAATTGTCCTCTTTAAGGTCTTTTTTAAAATACCTGCAGCGGGAAGGGGTGATCAAGAATAATCCGGCCGCTTTATTGATGACGCCCAAACTCGATAAGCCTTTGCCGCATTTTTTAAGCGAAGAGGAAGCCGCTCAAATCATCGAAGCCCCAAGTTCCCTGCGCGACAAAGCCATCTTTGAAACTTTATACTCAACCGGTATCCGGGTCAGTGAGCTGGTTGGATTGGACGTCGATCATGTGGATTTCTTCAGCAATATCGTACGGGTCATGGGCAAGGGCAAAAAAGAACGCCTTGTCCCCATCGGTGATAAGGCGTTGGAATCCATGAAACAATACATCGATGCCCGGGCCCATCAATCCAGGGCCTTGTTTTTAAATAAAAGCGGCGGCCGCCTCTCCGACCGCGGCGTGCGCAATATCATCAACAAATATATCCTGCGCGAGGCCATGGCCCGCCATGTCACCCCGCACATGTTCCGCCATTCCTTTGCCACGCATCTGCTCAACCGCGGCGCGGATTTGCGTTCCGTGCAGGAACTGCTCGGCCACGTCAATCTATCCACCACCCAAATTTACACGCACCTTACCACGGACAAGTTGAAATCCGTCTACGACAAGGCCCATCCCAGGGCGTGATATTTCCCCTGCGCCGGTCTAAAATATTATCTGCTTAAATACGGCTTAATTTCTTATAAACTTCATCGTCGTTGCGCTTGTCTATAAGCGCCACTTTGAGGCAATTGCCTTCAATCCGATAAACAATCCGGTATTCTCCGATGTCCGCACGCAGAAAGGGAAACCCTTGTAAGGGCCTGGAGTCAGGAGGGCGGGGATTTTCCATGAGGGAGAAGATTTTTCTGGCAACCTGGCGGAACCTTTTAGGGTCCAATTGGTCTAAAAAATTTTTGGCTTGATGGGTAAGATCCAGAGAAAGCATGCTTTATTTTGATTTTAGAAGTTTTGCTGATTCTTTTTGACCAATATAGCCGCTTTTTTCGGCGTTGATGGCCTTCTGGGCCCAGTAAGCGTCTTCTAAAGCGATGAGGCGTTCATATTCTTTGACCGAAAGCATGACCGCAACAGGGCGCCCCGTCTTTTCAATGACCACAGGTTCAGAAATGGCCCCTTCCAAATATTCCCCAAAGTGGTTTTTTATTTCCGTGGCCGTTGTTTTCATGTTTGTCTCACCTCCTATTGCGAGTATAGCCTATTTATCCAATATATTCAATATGTTTATTTCATACAATTTAGCTAAAATAAATAAAAAATTGTTTGAAATTAGTTAAGAAAAACGTTTTCTCAAAACACCTCTTAAGCCCTTGATATTCTTTTATTATATGGCATATTTATAATATGAGGGAAATCCGTCATTATTTGTGTTTTTTGATCCTATTGGCTTTCTTAGCCAATACCGTTGGGCCTTTGCCTATGGCCCAGGCGAATGAATTGGCCCTGCCCAAGCCGGGAGTAATGGTCCATTTAAGCCCTGCGTTTAACCCGCCAGTGCTTAAAGGCATTAAAGTTCATACGGAAAATCCATTCCGGTTTGATTTTATTTTGGATAGAGGCGACGTAGAGACGCATAGCAATGCGTCTCTACAA
>JACQQW010000182.1 GCA_016206745.1 Candidatus Omnitrophota bacterium
CTCTCAATTCATATTTATTTATCATTGGGGTTTCCGCTTCTTTATCCATTAGGGACTCTTGGCCATGACAATGCCAAGAGTCCCTTTCCCACGGCTATAATTCCCTCTTTATCTTTTTTAGACAGCGCCTTGATGGCGCATTCGCGGGTCAGGGCTTGCGGGCGGGTCATGCTGTTTTCTTGATAGACCAATGTGACCGGCCGGCGGCTGCGTGTATAACGCGCGCCTGTGCCGTTATTGTGCGTGCTCAAGCGCCGTTTAATGTCATTGGTTGCCCCGGTGTATAAAGTCCCGTCGCTGCAGATCAGAATATACACCGACCAATTCTTTTTCCGCCGGCGCTTTGGGATTGCCTTTTCCGCGCGGGCCATGCCCGCCACCATACGTTTGTACTTGGGAGTCATAAAAGGGCGCGTTTGACCGCCGCCTGCCAGCCGGCGTATTTTTCTTTGGCCGATTGGGAAGGCATCGACGGACGGAATATTTTGTCTGTGCCGCGCATGGCGTCTAAATCCTTGACCGGCCATACGCCTGCGCTTACGCCTGCCAAATGCGCGGCGCCGGCAACCGTAGTGTCGACCATGCGGGGACGCATAAGCGGAATGGACAAAATGTCCGCCTGAAACTGCATGAGGAAATCATTGCGGCAGGCGCCGCCATCCACCGCCAAAAATTTGATCTTTAATCCGGATTCACGGCGCATCAAATCAAATACATCTTTAGTTTGATATGCCATGGATTCAATGGCGGCCCGGATGATGTGGCGCGCATTGGCCCCGCGGGTCAAGCCTGTGATGATCCCGCGCGCATTGGGGTCCCAATAGGGCGCGCCCAGGCCGACAAAGGCCGGCACAAAATACACGCCCGCCGTGTCTTTAAGGCCGGCAATGGCTTGTTCCGTCGCAAAAGGGTCGGGAATGACTTTCAACTCATCCCGCAGCCATTGCACCACGGCCCCGGCGATAAAGACGGAGCCTTCCAAAGCATACACCGGCTTGCCGTGGGCATCACAGGCCAAGGTGGCCAAAAGCCCGTGTTTGGAAATACGCAATGCATTGCCGGTGTTTAATACCATAAAACAGCCGGTGCCGTAGGTGTTCTTAATCATGCCCGGACCAAAACATCCCTGGCCGTACAAGGCCGCCTGCTGGTCTCCCATGACGGCGCAAATGGGAATGCCCGCCGGCAATCCAGCCACGGCATCCGTGCGGCCGAACACATGGCCCGATGGAAAGACCTGCGGCAGCATCGCCGCGGGCACGTCAAAAATATCCAGCAAACGCGGGTCCCATATTTTAGTGCGCAGATTCAAAAGCATGGTGCGTGAGGCATTGGTCAAGTCCGTGGCATGCACGGCCCTCCCGGTCAACTGATAAATAAGCCAGGAATCCACTGTGCCGAAACAAACTTTGCCCGTCTTAGCTTTCGCCTTTAGGCCGGGCACATGCTTCAACAGCCATTGGATTTTAGTGGCGGAAAAATAGGGGTCCAGGCGCAAACCCGTCGAGGATTGAATATAAGACGCGTGGCGTTTGAGCCCGGGCGAAGCACACACATCTGCGGTGCGCCGGTCCTGCCAGACAATGGCCCGGTGCAAAGGTTTGCCGGTGTTCCTGTCCCAAACTATGGTGGTCTCACGTTGGTTGGTGATCCCGATGCCCGCAATCGACCGCGCATTGATTCCGCTTTCTTTCACCGCCCGACGGATGACGTTTTCCACGGACTGCCGGATTTCCAGCGCGTCATGCTCCACCCAACCTGGTTTAGGATAATATTGTTTAAACTCCTGATAGGCCTTACCCGCCACGCGGCCTTTGGCATCAAAAATAAATGCCCGGGATCCCGTCGTGCCTTGATCGATCGCTAAAATATATTTGGACATTATTTTCCCAAACGCTTTCTGTTCATCAGATAGGCGCGGTCACCCAAAAGCTTGCGGGCGAGGGTGTCGCGATCCGTGCCATTGTCATAATCATATTCCATGATGGCCAGCATCTGCAGAATTTCCTTAAAGGGTTTTCGCAGCATTTGCGGGTCCTGGGCGCTCATGTCGTCGACCATTTTGGCATAAAAAGAGGATGGTTTTTGAATTTTGATCTTTTCTTTCCGGAAGCGCTCCATAAATTCATTGACGGTCATGGACTTGGCCTGATTGTCGATCAACAGCGGCCACACTTTGCTGTTGGTTTCCAGCTTACTCCATACTTGCGCGATATCTACAATGTCCCGGACTTCCTCTCTGGCGGCCGGCTCATAAGGCCTTCCGGCAGCCAACACCCTGGCCTGATCGGCCTGCCGGCCCACCGCTTGCTCCTGATAAGCTTTTAAAGCCATGCCCTGGGCGGCCCCGGCGATGGCTTTGGCCGCCATGTGTTCTTCGACCTGTTTCACTTGAATGCCTTGCTGTATTTGAGCGGCCTGGTATTGCGCGGCTTGATATTGTGCCACTTGATGCTGCACGGCAGCCTGCTGATACGCTTGCGCCTGGGCCTGCTGATAGGCCTGGACCTGCGCTTGCTGATAGGCTTGAATTTCAGCCTGCTGACGCCGGGCAATGGCTTGCCGCACCGCCTGGACTTGAGCAACCTGATATTGCGCCGCTGCTTCCTGATACGCTTGGGCTTCGGCTTGCTGGCGCTGGGCCACAGCCTGCTGATACGCTTGCACCTGGGCCTGCTGGTACTGCGCAACCGCTTGGTCGTAAGCCTGTTGTTCCGCCTGCTGCCTCGCGCTTTTGATTTGCTGCTGGCGGGAAACCGCGGCCGCGGCATGGGCATTATGGGAGAAAGGAGAAAGGAGAA
>JACQQW010000179.1 GCA_016206745.1 Candidatus Omnitrophota bacterium
CGTCACCGGCATCATGACCGCCATGATGGACTCGGTGCCCATGATCGTCCTGACCGGGCAGACCATCACGTCCATGCTGGGCAAGGACGCCTTTCAGGAATCGGACATTGTCGGCATCACCATGCCGGTGGTCAAGCACAGCTATTTGGTCAAAAATACCAATGACATCCCGCGCATCATCAAAGAAGCCTGGCATATCTGTCAAACCGGCAGGCCGGGCCCGGTGCTGGTCGATTTACCCAAGGACATCACTTCCGCCGCTTTTACCGGCGATACCCTGGATCCGGACATGGACCTGCCCGGCTATAAAGCGCCTCCTAAGCCCAATAAGGCCGATATTGCCAAAATGGCCAAAATGTTCAAAGGGTGTAAAAAACCATTGTTGCTGGTGGGCCACGGCGCGGTGATCGCGCGGGCGGGCGAGGCCGTCAAAAAACTGGCGGAGAAATTGCGCGCGCCGGTGACCAATACCCTTTTGGGCAAAGGCGAGTTCCCGGAAACCCATCCCCTTTCTTTGGGGATGCTGGGCATGCACGGCACCGCCTATGCCAATAAAGCGCTCATCAACTGCGACGTGATCCTCTCCATCGGCTCCCGCTGGGACGACCGCATCAACGGCAACAACAATGAATTCTGCGTCAACGCCAAGAAACTGCACATCGACGTGGATTTCGCCGAGATCAATAAAATCGTCAAGCCCGACGCCTGGGTCGTGGGCAACGCCAAAGACGTGGTGGAAGAACTGGTCAAATGCGTGGGTCCCCTGGACACCGGGGAATGGCTCAAAGAACTGGAATTTTATAAAAAAGAATACCCGCTCAAATACGCGGACGATAAAGGCCTCACCGCCCAGCGGGTCATCGACGCCTGCTATAAAGCCACGCAAGGCAAGGCCATTGTCACCACCGACGTGGGCCAGCACCAGATGTGGGCGGCGCAATTTTACCGATCGGACAAGGGCAACCACTGGCTTTCCTCCGGCGGCGCCGGCACCATGGGCTATGGGTTCCCGGCCGCGTTGGGAGCGCAATTTGCCGCGCCGGGCGAGCTGGTCGTGGCCATTGTGGGCGACGGCGGTTTCCAAATGACCCTGTCCGAACTGGCCACCATGTTCATCCATAAACTGCCGGTGAAAGCGCTTATCATCGACAATAAATATTTAGGGATGGTGCGCCAATGGCAGGAATTGTTTTTTGACAACCGGCTTTCGGGTGTGGACTTGGAAGGCAACCCGGACTTTGTCAAATTGGCGCAGGCCTACGGCATCAAGGGCTTTCACATGAACGCCGTGGATCATTGCGAAAAGGTCATGGCCGAGGCCTGCGGCTATCCGGGCCCCTGCGTCATCCACGCCGAGGTCATCAAAGAGGACAATGTGTTTCCCATGATCCCGGCGGGCAAAAGCGCGTACCACATGATCATCGACAAGCCCGCGGAAAAAATGGAAAAACCGACGGGATCGACATAATATGAAGCCCAACACACACACCATCAGCGTTTTGGTGGCCAATAAACCCGGGGTGCTGGTGCGCATCGCCCTGGTGTTCGCGCGCCGCGGCTATAACATCGACTCCCTGGTGGTGTCCCCGACCATTAACCCAAAATTTTCGCGCATGACCATCACCGCCAAGGGCGATTGGGAGACCCTGGACCAGATCATCAAAAACGTCAATAAACTCGTAGATGTCATCCATTGCGGGGAACACGACCTCACCCATGCCGTGGAAAAAGAACTGGCCCTTTTAAAAGTCAAGTCCTCCCCCGCAGTCAAGGCCTTCGTGACCAAACATTCCCGCAAATACCGCCTCAAGATCGACGACGCCTCCGAAGGCCACGCCATCATCGAACAAACCGGCGCCACCGCCGAGCTGGACGAATTTGAGGCGCTGATGAAAAAATATAGCGTGGTGGAAATGGTCCGCACCGGCAAGGTCTTAATGGCCAAGGGCAGGGAAAAAACGTAAAAAGATTTGGGGACATGTACGCTTTCTGTACGTGTCCCCAAATTTTTAAAATGTTCCTACATTAAACGATGCGTGGTCTTAATAGCTTTTGTGGTCTTCGTGTCAATGCCGGCCAGACGCGCGCATTGAGGCCATTGAGCGACCGCTTCAGCCACCTCTTCCCTGATCTTCGCCGCTGCCCGGATATTATACTGTTTGGCCGGCGCTTCCAGATCGCGCAACGTAAATCCATCCCTTTTCCCATTAATGCTCATCTGATGGCGGCTGGTCCATTCACCAGCTGGATTATAAGCCCAGATCACGTCAAAGGCAGGGGCCAGTTTCCAAGTCCCTCTTTGGTCCATTAAAAATGCGATATTACGGGTATGATCATCCTGGTTCCGGGCCATGACATTAAAAACCATGCGCCGGTACATTTCCTGCAGATCTTCATGGCTGAGATTTAATTGAATCATGACATTAAAAGCCTGTTCATAGCCATATTCACCGGCGGCATTAAAATCAAAATGGGCCATGGCACATAAGGATTGTATGTGGATTTTCTCATGATTATCATCGCGATCAAATCTCCGGGTCATGAAATGCGCTCTTTTATTTTCCTCAAAAAGCCGGCATGGATTCATTCTTATGCCTGCTTTAAGGGCCATTGTGTAATACGCAAACTCAATTCTTCCGTACCCTCGCGTGTTTCCCAAAATATCATCTTCCACTCCATCGAATTTCAATATCCAGGGTTCAAACCCCGCTGGAACATTCACCTGTCCCGATCTGATCTCGCCGGTCTTGGGGTCCCAGGCAATGACCGCCTTGGCGCGGTTGCCTCCCGCTGAGGTCCCTACCCGAATAATTGATTTAATCGCCTCATGCCTGTCTTGAAAAAAATCAGCTGTGAGTCCTTTTTTATGATAAAGGACCCTATTGGCCAGATCAACAAGTTCAGAAACTTCAATCGGCACAGATGCCTCTGCGCGCGGTTCAAAAGCCGGTTTGAATTCCAGCGCGCCCATTGCTCTGGTCCCCATATAACACAAACGTTCAACCGGGTTAAAAGCGTTAAGAG
>JACQQW010000189.1 GCA_016206745.1 Candidatus Omnitrophota bacterium
ATAGGGGAGGGACGCGGGAAATCAACGCAAATCCAAGAAAAACGGAAAGGACCAGGATAAAAAGTAAATAAATGAGTTCCATTTTTATGTTCCCTTGATTAACATCGGATGGACGATTTTGCCTGCATGAGTGATTAAACATCCTTTAATAATTTCATCCTCAAGGTTGAGGTTAAATTTTTTAGTATCATTGTCCCAATATTCTTCGATAAGATTATGCAAATTGGCTGAATACATTTGAGAGGCATGCACGGCCACCCGGCCCGGCAAATTGCCTAAGCCGATAATGCGCACGCCGTTTTGGGTCATGACTTCTTCATTTAATTGAGACCCTTCGACATTGCCGCCGGATTCCACCGCCATGTCCACGATAATGGTCCCGGCCTTCATTTGGGCCACCATGTCTTTGGTCAAGACCACCGGGGCCCGGCGGCCGAATAATTGGGCGGTGGTAATGATGACATCCGATTGAATGCACGCTTTGAGCATGCCCTGGCGTTGTTTTTCCAATTGTTCAGGAGTCAATGCTTTGGCATATCCTTCCCTGGTCTGGCCGGTTTCACCCAAATCGATTTCGATAAATTTAGCGCCCAGCGATTGCACCTGTTCTTTGACCACGGGGCGGGTGTCAAAGGCCTCCACGCGTGCGCCCAAACGCTTGGCCGTGGCAATGGCCTGCAGACCGGCGACCCCGGCGCCGATGATAAAAACGCGGGCGGGGGATATGGTCCCGGCCGGGGTCATGAGCATGGGGAATATTTTGGGCAAACGTTCGGCCGCTAAAATGACCATGACATAACCGGCCAGATTTGCCTGTGAGCTTAAGGCATCCATTTTCTGGGCCCGGGTGGTGCGGGGAATCATTTCCATGGAAATGGCGCTGATATTATTTTGTGCGAGGCCATTGACTAAATCTTTTTCATTGAATGGATCCAGGAAGCTGATGTGAATGGAACCTTTTTTAAGCCTGGGGATTTCTTCGGCAGGAGGTTTGCGTAGACGCAATATCAAATCCGCCCCGGCTAATAAGGATTGACGATCGACTTCAACAGCGGCGCCTGCTTTTTTATAATCTTCATCCGTAAACCCCAGGTTGATACCTAAACCGGATTCAACCGCCACCCGCGCCCCCTTTTTGACCAAACGGTCGACCGAAGAGGGGATTAAGGCAATGCGTTGTTCTCCCGGATGGTTTTCTTTGGGGACGGCAATGGCCATATTTAGAGGATAACAAAACACCATTGTAAGTCAAGGATGAATCCGGAAATCCTGATTTTTCTTGTTTTCGAGGGAGGATTAGGCTAGAATTCATCCTTATGCTGCAAGACAAAAGTATTTTTGAGATCATTGCCGCCGGCGGCTTTACGATGTACGTTTTGATTCTTTGTTCCGTGCTGTCGCTGGCCGTGATCATTGAACGCCTTCTTTATTATTACCGCCGCTCGCGCGTCCAGCGCATCGATTTAATGGCTAAAATCCGCAATGAATATGAGCGTAATCAAATTTATAATGCCGTGGATTTCTGCTGTAATACGGACACGCCCTGCGCCAGGGTCGCTTTGGCCGGGCTCAACCTTAACGGCCACAATGAACAAGTCATTTCCAATGCCATGGAGCGGGAAATTACGGTGGAGACCATTAAGCTTGAGCGTTTTACCAGCATTGTGGCCACGATCGGCGGCACTGCCGTCTATATCGGCCTGTTTGGGACGGTGCTGGGGATCATGCGCGCGTTTGGCGACATCAGCAAGGCCGCCTCCGGCGGCATGGAAGTGGTGACCGTCGGCATTTCAGAAGCGCTGATCTGCACGGCCGCGGGCCTGATGGTGGCGATCCCGGCCGTTGTCAGCTACAATTATTTTATGCGCAAGATCGACAATTTTACCGTGGACATGGAATTGATCGCCTCCGAGCTGGTCGACCTGATGTGCGTGAAGAAAAAATGAAACGCCGCCCCCGCCAATCCAAACTTATCGCTGAAATCAATATTGCCCCTTTTACCGATGTCATTCTGGTGCTGTTGATCATTTTTATGGTGACCACGCCGTTGATTTACCGCTCCAGCATAAAAGTCGCCCTGCCTCAAGTGTCCAATAATACTCAACTTTTGGAGAGCAAAGACATTAATGTGACGATTACCGCCGGCGGGGATATTTATCTGGAAAAGCAAAAATATAATTGGCGCCTGGACAGGGAGATTTTTCAGTTTAAACTGCGGAACCTGGCCAAAACATATAAAGACCCGGCCATTATCATCAGCGGCGACCGCAATGTGAAGTATGATTATGTGGTTGGCGTGATCGATACGGCCTCAAAGGCCGGGATTAAGCATTTGGTCTTGGCGACCGAACTTAAACATTGACCCTGCTTCGCCCCAAAATTTTCATTTGGGGGCTACGCAGGGTTAAGAAAGGAATATATGTCTTCTTTAGGTTCCCCTGAACGTCCATTGCGGGTCGCCATTGTGGGCAGCGGACCCACCGGTTTTTACGCCGCCCAGGACCTGCTTTCCAGAAAAATGAACATCAAAGTCGATATGTTCGAGAAGCTTCCGGTGCCTTTTGGCCTGGTGCGTTATGGCGTGGCCCCGGACCATCCGAAAATCAAGAATGTCACCAAAGTGTTTGAAAAGACCGCGGAAAATCCAAATTTTTCTTTTTTGGGTAATGTGACGGTGGGCAAAAACATCACGGTCTTTGAATTGCAGAAGTTTTACGATGCCATTATTTTTACCATCGGCGCGGAAGCCGACCGCAAATTAGGGATCAGCGGGGAAGATCTGGTGGGTAGTTATACAGCGACTGAATTTGTGGCCTGGTATAATGGCCATCCTGATTTCCAGGATCATCACTTTGATTTTTCCCATCAGGTGGCGGTCATTATCGGTCAAGGCAATGTGGCCATGGATGTGGCCCGGATTTTGTCCAAGACCGCGGATGAGCTCAGAAAAACAGACATCAGCCAGCATGCCCTGGAAATTTTAGCGGAAAGCAAGATCAAAGAAGTGCATGTGTATGGCCGCCGCGGGCCGGTGCAGGCCGCTTTTACGTCCCCGGAAATCAAGGAAATGGGAGAATTGGCGGATTGCTATCCGGTCATCGATCCCAAAGACCTTGAGCTCAACGAAGCCAGCGCCCAAGAGTTGGAAGACCCGGTCAATGCCGGACGCAAAAAGAACTATGAAATCCTGCGGCATTTCACCACCATTACGCCGAATGACCGCAAACGTAAATTTGTGCTGCATTTTAAGCGCAGCCCCATTGAAATCATCGGCAAAGGCCGTGTACAGAAGGTAAGATTTGAAATCAACCGTTTGGTGGGGGAGGCCAATAAGCAGAAGGTGCGAGGCACCGGCAAATTTGAGGAAATCGACTGCGGCATTTTATTCCGCAGCGTCGGCTACCGCGGCATTCCCATTAAAGGCCTGCCATTTTCCGACCAAAGCGGGGTCATCCCGAATCAGGCCGGCCGGGTGATGGATTCAGAGGCCATTTTTACCGGCTGGTACGCGGCCGGCTGGATCAAACGCGGCGCCACCGGCATTATAGGCACCAATAAACCTTGCTCGGAAGAGACGGTGAAGAGTTTATTGGAAGATTTGGACCAATTAAACCCTTGCGAGGCGCCCAGCACCGATGAAGTGTTGAAATTCCTTAAAGAACGGGAAGTAAGGGTGGTGAGTTTTGCGGATTGGAAGAAAATCGACGCCGCGGAGATCGAAC
>JACQQW010000190.1 GCA_016206745.1 Candidatus Omnitrophota bacterium
GCTCATACACGTCCTGCGGCAATTTGCGCGCCACCCATACAAAATATTTGTCCTTGTTGACTTTGGCCTTCAAGACGGCAGGGTCCATTTTCAAAATAGCGGCCAATTGGACAATCATCTGGTCGACATCATGCTGTTTGCGCAAAACCCGCGGGTTGGCATATAAAGAATAGACCGGCAAATTGACGGCCAGGGGCCTTAAATTACGGTCGTAAATGGTCCCGCGTTTTGGTTCAATGGTGATGGCGTGCTCATGCTGGCGCTCGGCAAGGCCGGCGAGGTGGGAGGAACGAAAGATTTGGATGTACAAGAGAAAAAGAATGGAGTATAAAAAACCCGCCAGCAAAAAAATAAACACAATGGCAAACCGCAGGGGATATTTACGCAGGTACAATGACGTGTTCCTTAATTAACGGTCCCAGGCTTTGGCTTCACCGGGGGATAAAAACGACAACCAAGTCCAAAGCGGGCTTTCGGCTTTCATTGCCTGTTTTTGCGACGGGCGGACCACAACACCGGCGGCCGGAGAAGGAAAAGTCATCATCCTGTCGTGCCCCATAAACTGCAGACCTTCATCTTTTTCTAAAATGGCGCGGCCCAAATAATCGGCCGATTTCAGGGTCACGATCTGGTGCGTCAAAATACCATTATTGTCCATCAGTTCATGGACGCGTTTTTCTTTGTCCTTGCCTTTATAGGCCAGCTCAACAATCTGCATCTGCATATGGATGTAGGTGAGCGCCGTCACGGTGGCAACCGACATCAATTTGGCCCAAACTCCCAAACTCATAGGATCCTCTGTATGGCCCTTACCCGCGCGCTGCGGCCGCGGGGATTGGCTTCACACTCTTGTTCTGAACACTGCAAAGGTTTTTTTGTCAATGGTCCGGCCCGGCCTTCCTGCACCCACCGGCGGAATGTGTTTTTCACAATCCGGTCTTCCAGGGAATGAAAAGCAATGACACATAACCTCCCTCCGGGTTTTAAAACGTTTAAACATTGTTCCAGGCCTTCGGCCAAACTGTCCAACTCATCGTTGACCACGATCCGCAGGGCCTGAAACGCGCGGGTGGCCGGATGGATCTTGCCGCGGGTATAGCCGCGGGGCAAGGCCCTTAAAATGATGCCCGCCAATTGCGCGGTGGTGGTGATCTTCTCTTGCGCCCGACGGTAGACAATGGCTTTGGCAATGCGTTTGGCAAACCGCTCTTCACCATACTCCCTGATAATCCGCGCCAACTCCGCCTCGGAGTAACGGTTGACCAAATCTTCCGCCGTGTCCCCCTGGCCGGCATCCATGCGCATATCCAGCGGCCCTTCCTGGCTAAACGCGAAACCCCGCTTGGGGTCATTCAATTGAAAACTGGATATCCCTAAATCCAATAAAACCCCATTGACCGCCTGGACTTTGATTTTTTCCAGGAGACGGCCAATATCTTTAAAATTGCCCTGCACTAAGTCGATCTTTAAGTCCAGCCCAGCCAACCGTTCTTTGGCATGCGCCAAAGCAGCGCGGTCACGATCTATACCGATTAAGTGACCGTCGGGCGCCAGTCTTTCGGCCATCAGCACCGCATGGCCGCCCAGTCCCAATGTCCCGTCCACAGCCGTACCACCGGAAGGAAGATCAAGCAACCGCATCGCTTCCTGCGGCATTGCCGGTATATGGATGGGCCCCTGCGCCATGTCTTAAGCTAAATCAAGCATGCCCTCGGCCGTTTGTTCAAAGTCCGCGCTGGTTTTGTTAAAAAACTCCTGCCAGGTCCTGGTGTCCCAAATTTCGATGCGGTTGGACACGCCGATGACAATGGCATCTTTTTTGATGCCGGCAAAGGCCTTCAAATAATCCGGGATGATGAACCGCCCCTGCCGATCGGGGACGGTCTCCACGGCCCCGGAAAAAAACAGGCGGTTGAAATTGCGCGCCTGCTGTTTGGTAAAGGACAGGCCTTTAAATTTACTCTCCTGCGCCCGCCATTCCTGGTCGGAAAACATGAAAATGCACTTGTCCAGGCCGCGGGTGACAAAAAACTTCTCCACCCCGTTTTCCTTGGCCATCTCGCGCAAACGCGCCGGCAAAATCAAGCGCCCTTTATTGTCAATCCCATGCGTATATTCGCCGTAAAACACTTGCCCTCCACTTTCCACCACTTTCAACCACTAAATGGAGTATATTCCCCTCACATAATTTTGTCAAATAAAAAGCGGCCATTGATAAATATCAATAGCCGCCTGAATTAATTTAAATTAAATGTGCAAATTACCAAGGTCTCTCGACTGATACCTCCGGCATGGGATAATGTTTTTTATTTAAACAAAAAATCTTTCCGCCTGTAGATATAGAGATGGCCGCCAATATCGCGTCATTAATATCTAATCCATGAGAGGGGTTCCATTTCCGGTACAATTTACCGGCCAAATCAATGCAGGCCTGGTCAACGGCAGCTGTCTTAAACTGCGAAAGCAGCAAAAGCGTATTTTCTTCCTCATCAGGCTTCATAAAAAAGACGATCTCCGCTCTTTGAACAGCGCCGATCCACATTTCATAATCAGAGTTTTTTCGCAAATCCTGCAAAAAATGCAATGCCTTCTTATCACCCCTTAAATGCCAAATGAGAATGTCCGCATCCACATACGCCCTCATGGCCGGTGCCTGTACATGGATTTGCGAAATTCATTCCTGACCTGTTGGACAATCTCGGAAGCAGTCTCCCTTCTTTTCCATGCGCCGCTAGTCTGCGCAAAAACATCCAATTGATTGACCGTTTCTATTTTTTGAGCATACAGTTGCACCGCGGATTCAATGACTTTCTTCTTGGACGTATGCAGGGCTTGGGCCAACAGGGCGATTTTGTTTAACACACCCTCATCCACCCTGGCCGATAAAATTTTGTCCATAAAGGCGCTCCTTTCTAGATTACGTAAGAAGTATAACGTAAGAATATCGTTTTGTCAAACCGGCAAACCTTTTCTTATTTCAAAATCCGGCGGGCTTGGGCGATGTCTTCTTCCGTAATGTCCACGTTGAGGTCTTCGAGGAGTCCTTCCA
>JACQQW010000031.1 GCA_016206745.1 Candidatus Omnitrophota bacterium
AAAGAGCAACTCCGGCATGCATTCGTTGAAACCACGCTTGGGTATGTCAATTCCATTCTCTATACGCCCAGAGGGGAGTATGACAAGTTTGTGCCTAGCTATGTTTAATGTTTGATTACCGCGGGCGGGAAAAACCCGCCCGCTTTAAATGGCGCATCCGCAACACCTTTAGTAAAACCAATCTTATTACCATCGACCAATGATGGTCAGAAAATTACATCCGGAGGCCTCCATTTAGCCTAACTTCCGCAGTTAGAAACTATTTTTGCGGTTTTTGGGTATAGAACCGGGTATTTTCCGAAAGAAACTTTCAAAAAGTGAATGTAGTGGAGACAAGGGTATTGCAATAGCGACGGAAATGTAGATAATAATGACATGTATTTAAGAAGGAACCGTCGCAGAAGAGGCAAGGGCAAATATGTTTATTGGCTAATTCGGGGACACGTACAGAAACCGTACATGTCCCCGAATTAGGTTAGGTGCGTGTCCCCTTAATTTAGAACATCCGCAGGGGAAGGTCGGTCCGGATTTTGGAAGCGCAGAGTTGAATGCCGGCAAGGCTTAGTTTATATCCTTGTTGTAAACGTGTTTGCAGATCGGCGGTGTTGTGGTTGGATTTGCGCACAAGGTCCGTGTAGATTTTTGACGAACCTATAAAAATAACGTTTAACTCCGGCGGCGTGGCCAAAGCTTTTTCAAAATACTCCCGGGCTTGAGTGAATTGACCCTGCTTTAAATAAATGGCCCCTAAATTATAGTAAAATCCCCAGAAATACGGATTGAACCCAATTGCTTTGCGTAGAGCGGCGGCTGCTTTGTCGCCGTCGCGCATGTGCGCGTAACAAAACCCCAGCATGCCGTGGGCATCAGCCATGGCCGGCATCAAGCGGATGACTCGTTTAAAATAATCCCCCCATTTTCTAAGGCTGTATGCGCTGCATGGCCGCCGGCCGCCGTTTTCTATAAAAAATAATTCGTCGGAAGCAAGGTAAGCGAGGATGGTGTCTAAAGATTGTACGGGCAGGCGGCGGATATTGTGGGTGATGGATACCGCTAAAAGCGTAAAAATAACCAGGGCGGCAATGGGATGAACAATTTTGTTCATACTAAGAGCCTTTGCGCAGCGACCCAGGTGTGTATTGCCCCCAGGGCAAGCACCCCGGCAATTCCCTGGGCCAGGTGCAGGCGCATCCAAATGTTGGACGCGTGGCCGTTCCACACCTTTACCCACACCAGCATCGTGACGATGGTCGACAGTGGAGTAAGAAAAATAAAATACCTCGCCGATAATTCAAATCCAGCGTTCCCTTGCACATTTTGGACCATATAATACGCAATGATAAAAATTGGGACCACAAACGAAGCCAGTGAATAGGCCAGTAATACGGCAGCGGCATGGTTCTTCGTGTTTCGCCAATGATAGATGATCCAAACAGCACAGATAAGGAGCAAAATGATCCTTTCCAACGGGAAATTACCGGTGATGAGCTCGAATGCAGGATGGGGCACCCGGAACAAATACCGCGGGGCCTGAACATAATACAACAGACCGATGACGGCAGGTGCGGCCATTGGCCAAAGATACCGTTTGCGTAAAATCAAAGCGGCAATGACCGTTTGGGCCACGCCGAAGGGAGTGGTCAAACATAAAAGAAAATGAATGATCATGGACTGGCGCCCTTTTATCAATAGTAGAAGCTGGCAAACGCTTATCAACAGCCATAACCCATATGGCCTGGCTTGCGCCCAATATATCCAAACCATGGGGGAGGTCAAGGCCAGGGCCAATGCCAGGACACCGGCCCATATATTGTAATGGCAGGCAAAGAAATAAAAAATCAGGGTGATCGCAATAGACGCGCACATCACAGGCAACAGGCGCATCCACATTTGGGCATCTGGATTGCAAATATCTTGTTTGGCATGCCAGTTGGGATCCAACCGAAACCGGGTAAAGTCGAACAATAGTTTTTGGGAAACATAAAACAGGGGGAAATTATTTCCTTCGGGGATTTTTCCCTGCAGGATTTCGGCATAGGTCAGCCGTTGAATGCTGTATTGGCTGAAAATCTCATCGTTTTCCAGCGCATTACGCTGGGCCAAATGAAAACCAATCCCCAGGCAGGAAAAAAATAAAAATAAAGTAAGGATTTTAACACAATATTTTCC
>JACQQW010000187.1 GCA_016206745.1 Candidatus Omnitrophota bacterium
GGGAACGGTCGCGACCGTTCCCTACTGTGTTTCCATTCCTGGCGCAGGATGTTCATCTTTTCCTTCCGGTCGAGCATCTGTGGCTGTGCTTGTGCCGTTGGGCAAATGAGTAATGTCAATAACAGCCATGTCCTGCATTGTGTGTTCATAACTCTCCTCTTTGGATTGAATAGGATAAGCGGGGCTTTCGGCCCACTCTCCGGGTTTAATGATCACTGGTTCTTTATGTTCCGGGATAAAAACACCGTTGGCGATATGCCCGGGCACACGGACTTCCTGGACAATGGGGCTGGTCCAATGATAATAGGGAAAATTGCCGCCCTGGAACTGTCCTGCAATAGCGCGCACTTGTTCCTTGACGCCATCGCGATAACCCCGCGCATACACTTGTTTCTGTGAAGTTGAAACATGAGCACATCCTGCCAGGCAACACATCATTAATGTGACGCAGCAATTTCTAAAGACCATACGGATGCTCCTTCGCGCAGATGTTCACCGCTTCGATCAAATTTCCCCCGCAGGCGTCCGCCTGCTTGAACAAAAATTCATTATTGCGCGGTTCGGAATTGGCCGCCCAATACAAAAACGGATCCGGCACCAGGCGGATGACCCCGCATGAACTATCGGTGATCACAAAGCCTTCTGAAAATTTACCCTTGACCGTCTCAATGGTTTTAAGAGCATCAATGATGCCCTGCTCCAAAGATAATTTGTCTTTAAGCAAATCAATCACGCTGGGCTCCTGTTTTAAAAAGATCTTATTGGACGCATTGGCCACGATGGCGATGCCGCTTTCCTGCCGGGTCAAGTCCGCCATCTCCTGGGTAATAGCGACGACCGAACACCGGTATTTACGGAAGGTCTTAAAAGCATTGGTGATAAAATCCGCGGTATTCTTGACCTTTAGCAGGACCCAAGCCTCATCTATAAGTAAATACTTCCGTCTGGCCTTCATAGGAACTGAAGAAACAAAATTGGTCATAAAAAACATGAGATTGAGCAAAACAGCGATTTGCAAATCGGGATAGGCGCTTAAATTCGCCAATTCAAAGACCGTGAACCTCTGCTCAATGGTAAATTGATTAGGCCCATCAAAAAACCCGCCATACGGCCCCTTTCTGGTAAAGGGCGTCAAGCGCAGGGCCAAGGTTGGCCCCATCAAAGAATTGATCCCGAATTCTTCATTGAACGCATTGTCATTTAAAATAGCGCTTACATCCGATAAGGTGAGCTCCTCCCCCTCGTTTCTTTGTTCATAGGCCGCCACCACAGCCCGGTGCAGCAGTCCTTCCTCCTCGCGGGTCAAGCGGTCGCGTTCGTCCCCGCCCGACGCCATTTGCGAAAGCAAAGACAATAGAAATGAAAGGTTTTCACCGGTCGGCGGATTGGCAAACGGGTTAATGGTCACCGGATGGTTTAAGTCAAAGGTCATATATTGGCCGTCAAGGATGCGGCACAATTTCTTATACGAATCCCCTTTGTCCAGGACAAAAAAATGCGCCCCCAAGCGTTCATTTTGCAGGATAAAATCATTGATGAAAAAACTCTTGCCCGCCCCGGAAGCACCGATGACCACGCCGTGCGGGTTGATATTGGAATCGAAAAAATCCATAAAAACAATTTCTCCGCGGCGGTTGCAATACATCTGGGCCGGGGTCTTTGTGCCGCGGAAAGACCCGAATACCGGCAGCATGTCCGCGGCATTTGCGGAGGCCAGACGGCGGTCCCGGCGGATAAATTGCTCATAATAGGGGTCGAAATTCAGCGGCAGGCAGGTGAGGAACAAAGAGGCCCCGATCAACTCTTCTTTTAAACCCTCGCAATTGAGACGGTTTAAACCGCTCAATAAATGATTGCACGCAGCCTCCACAGCCTCTTCATTGGCGCCGCACAGCACCCAGTGCAGGCGCGCGCGCACGATCTTGCCGCCGCCTTTGAACATCTGGGCAATGGTTTCATCCAGCTCTTTTTTCTTTTCCACCGCCTCCACCGACTTGTCCCCCAGCCAATTTTCCTGGTGCATAAAAGCAAAACTCTTTTGCATATTGAGCCTTCCCATCGCTTCATGGGCCCCCGGCACGGTGAAATTGACCACTAGCATAAAATCCTGAGGCATGTCTAATAAACAAAATTTACTGCCTTCATAAAATTCTTTGGTCAACATGGCTGCCGAGGTAGAGGAAGGTAGTTCTTTTAAACTCACGATGCGGGTATGCGCACCTTCCAGAACAAAACCTGCGCCTGTTGCCTGCGGCGCATGGTAAAGCACCTGGTTGCGGATGGGTTCCTCTTCTCGATACGTGACATGAGGAATGAGTTGACTGCGTTTGGGATTAAGCAAGTCATATAACAATGCCGTCAATTGGGCGCCGTCCACCATTTCAAAACGCGCCCCTGCGGACTGAAAAATCCCCTCGATCAATGCCGTGTGCTTATTAAAATCCGCCTGATGCCCCTGGGCCTGACGTTCAATGTGAGAGGTAACATCTCCTTTGGAACGGAAGATATTCATTGCCTTGGTATAAACATTCGGGTGCAGCCAATCGGGAAAATACCGCACCGCTGCGTATAAACATAAACGCTTGGGCGTAAAACATTCGCTTTTATGGGTAAAAAAACCGTCGCGGCTGGCGCGCACATAAGCGTCTTTACCTTTGGCAAATGCGCTGTTGCCTTTGCTGTCTTCGCGGTAATCCAAATACCGGCAGAGATAAGTGTGCGTATTGCGGTCGCTGGTCAAAATGATCTGGCAAGCCAGGCGGTCATTAGGAATGCGGGTCAATAAACTTTCCCACTGTGCCGCCAGAGACAACAGGGCCGGTTCGGTTTTCCCTTCCGCTTCAAGTAAGGTCAATTGCCAAATCTTACCTAAACTGCCGTCGGCAAGCACAAAAATATCCCCGGTATATTCAATGTACGGCAATAAATCCGGTAAAGAATACCCTTCATTAAATAAAGCTTCGATGTGCTTGGTCTGTAGTGTCATTTGGAAACCTCCGTAAACCACCTTAGGCCCTCGACCATCAAGTATACCCAGTGGCCGCCCACCAAGACTGCAGCGTCCTCCTGGGATTTATGGTCCGGCAGCCAGACCTTGCGGACAACCGGGCCCTGAACCACCGGAATATAGGGTTTGACATAACCAAATGTCTTCTGCTCTTTCAAATTTTGTTCTATAAACTTCGCCGTGTCCTTTTGGGCATCACCCACGCTTTGGGCGTAAATATCGGCCAGAAGCGCTGGTTGTTGCGGCGTTTTAACAGATCTGGCAAAAACACAGCCGCTAATTAATATTAGAAACACGGGTATAATCAGCGCGTAATAAGCCATCGATAGACACTCCTTTTTGGACAATAAAATAAACATTCGCTCCACTGCGGACATGCACCGCCGGGACCAAATTCTCTGCCTGCTTTCCATAATAATCCGACATGCGCCCCGCACTTTTGGCCAGCCCGGAAAAAACCGCATTTTTAGCCGCATTTCCCTGCACCTCCCGGGTCACGCCATCGGGGGTACGTGTGGACGTCACCTCACTATCGGCGATCGCTTGCGCCCCCCCGGCCATGAACCCGCCCATAAAACTTAAAGCCAGGGCCTTGCCCGTATTGCGCAACACCTGTCCGCGTATACCCAGCTCGCCGAACTCATCCGTCACATAACCGAGATTATCTTCGCGCTCAAAAGCGCGCCCGTCGGGAAGGACCGATGAAACCGCCGTGACCTGGATCAAGGCGCGCTGGGAAACCAGATCACCATGGGCCTTCCCTAAAATAAACGCGCCTTTCAATGGAATACGGGTTTTATTAGGGCCGTAAAACGCCTCATCCAGCGCAATAAGCACCGGCAAAGGATTGTTCACGTCCGCGGCCGCGTAGACGCCGGTAAGCAATGTCCCTTTGCAAAAGCTGCCGATGGGCAAATACACAAAATCGTCCTTGCGCACAGGTTTGATGTCTGCAACGCTCAGTTCCATGGACGGTTCCTGGGACAATGCGCCACCAGCCCCATTAACTTGCTGGAATTCATTCAGCTTCTCTTCCAGTTTCCCGATCAATTTTTCGTCGAGTTTCAAAACGGTCCTGGCCATTTCTTTCTGCCGCTTCTTTAATTCCTGCGCGATGGACTTCATGCCTTTGACCTGCCTCTCCACCGATTTGACCCGGTCTTCAAAGTCATAATAATTCTTCTCCAGCCGCGCAATGTAGGCCTGCTGGTCCGCCCCGCCCACCGATACTCCTATGGACTTAGACCTGGACGGATTTGCGGCAGATGAGACCGGTTTATGATCAGAAGGGGCCGCAACCATCATCAATAAACTCCAAACGCCCAGCGCGACCAAAACGATGACCGGATAGGCAATCATGGGGTTCTTTGTGATGAATGTTTTTAACTTGGTAATGCCCATTTTATTTACCCGCGACAATATAAACTTTGGTATTGTCCCCTTCTTCCCCTTTTGGCTTTAACATGTCCTGGTCCGATGTCACCGCCAGCAGATTGAGAAATGAGATTTGCTGCACCGGCACAATGACGCTGTTATCGCTTAAGTTTTGGGCTTTAAAAATGTAGGCGGCAATATGGGGAAAATCGTAAATCACTTCCACGGTCATTTTGATCTGCCCCCCGTTTAAGGCCATGGATTTCGAATTCTTTAAAACTGTTGCTCCGGCCGGTTCTACCCCGCGCAATATTTCTTTCATTAAATCCATGGCATTGAGGTTGATTTCCCGGGAAATGCGGCGTAGATTCTGGCCAGAGACTTCCACGCGGATATCATGCTGGGCCGCGATCACCAAGTCCAATGGGTAGGATTTTCCGGAGACACCGGTAACAAATATATCGGCGGGCGTATTCGTTTTTGGCAGGACATAGACCGAATTATCCAGCACTTCCACTAACACCGAATCCGCGGCCCCGCCCTTGATCACCTTGGCCACTTTTTCAGGAAACACCACTTCACTGACTTTACCCACCGCCACATGCACACTCATAGAAGCCGGCGCAGCATACGCCCATGGGCAAAACCATAACACCACTAAAGCACCCGTTATCATTCTTTTCATGACGCACTTTCCTGGTCGATTTCTTCAATCATCAGGCCGTAAGGATTAGTGTCGGTCGGGTTTACCCGGCGCACCCGGACACGGTAAGTGGTATGTTCGGTCCTGATTTGGTCTTTCCCCATATAGATCCCCTTGTCCCCCTGCACCGTGACCCTAAAACCCGTTTTTTCCACGGCCACCAAAGGATCCCCAGTCATAGAAAACAAAGAAGAAACATTGTCCCGTTTGACCTGGTCAATGTCTTTGCCCAACCGGGCCTGGGTTTGGCCCAACAAGACCGGCGACATAAAACGCTGGGCACGGCCATAAACATCGTGCACCGTCGCCGGTGTGAAATTGCTCCAATTGAGCACCCACGAGGACACAAAAGACGCCACTGCCGCCTGGGGCATGGATTGCGGCAGGGCCACGCCCGCTTCCCAGGGCCTGGGGATGTAATAAACCGGCCTTGGGACCACCGCCATGTACACCAGCGCCGCGGACAATCCTAAACACACGGCCACGACAGCCACTAATGCCGCGCCTAATTTGGCATTCATATATTCCGAGTTTGACCAACGCTCAACGAAGCGTGAGCCGCGGGCTGTGATTGGCTGCATAATGTTTTACCTCTTTGATCGGCCGGATCAATCCCGGCAATTGAAACCCTTGCGCGTACAGCCAATGCAGCACATACCCGGGAGGTTTATCGCGTTTAAACCGCAATAATACCATCCAACCGGCAATGGCCATGGTCCCTGGGAGCATAGGACCAATGAGTAAACTGCCCACCCCCACAACCAGTGATACAAGCGCCACATCCTCCAATTCCAAACCAAAAAGCAAAATCGGTTTGTCCAGGGTGCGCGGGCATTTACGGTTCATTGGCCGTTTCCATTTGCCACCTGCTGCAAAAGGATGGGTAAAAATAACAAGACGATAAATGCGAGGCCGCAAGATACCGCCAGCTTGTGCCGGCCCCGCAATAAGGACGCGACACCCGCCAATAAAATGACCGCCCCTAAAACTTTGGCAATGGGCCCTTTGAGGATATCGATCATCCTGGTCGAGAAACTATTGACCACCTCCTCAGGCGCCTGCGCCAAAACCCTTGAGGTCCAGGTCAAAAGAATCCCATTGGCCATGATTAAATTGCGCATGAAATACCCCATTGCTCACCTCACTTAGTTAATGGTTTAATCAAAAAGAACGTCATTAAGGGGACCAGCCCCAAAACAATGCCCGCGTATATACAAAAGTACGGCCGCTCCCATGCCCAGGACGGGTCACCGGAAGCGGCCTGGGCCTGCATCCGCGCCATCAACAATGACGCGTAAAAACTTAAAGCCCCTCCCAAGGACCAGGACTTGACCCATACCAATCCTTTTAAATAATAGACGGCCGTTTTCCATGACCGGCTTATGCACATGGCTAAAATCACCAGTGGAAATAAAGCATAAAGCATCAAATTGGCCCAGCCGTATATCCAAGGGAAAACAGCCATCATCGAGGACCCCGCCTGGCGCAACAATGTAATTTTATGAATATCCCCCGCTTCCTTTAATTCACGCCCAGTGATGGATTTCAATAAAGATTGTTCCATCACCTGGGCGGATGTTTGGGTCAAAGCAATGACTGAAACGCGGGCTTGTTCCGCCAGAGCAGGATTTGTATCCAAATAATTTCTCAATTGCCTCTCCATCCCTTCCCATTGTTTACGCGCGCTGGAAGGATAATAAGGCGTGATTTTTTCATGCCCCGGCCACATCTGACCAAAATCCACCGCCGGGTCATCGTGTTGGACCATCCCCAAGGCAGGCAGGTACTGGTCATATAAAAATGTGTTCAATTTTTGACGCAGGCCCGGATCACCTATGCCTTGTTCCATGGCTTCCCTGATATGTAGACAATAATTGTGCAGGCCAAACGGCGCGTTTAAATATTGGGCCCAGGCCGGCGTGACTGTATCCAGGGCATGAATAATACCGATCATAAACACATCCATGGCCTGGCCCAAAAAGCTCAATATCACCGGCAAATCATGGTAATCCAGGACCTGGTCTTTGAGGTCCTGGCTGCTTTGGGAAGACTGGGAATACTCTTCCAGGGCGCTCTGAATGGTCCCCTCCGGCCTTTTAGGTAAAAGCAGAAAAGAAATGGACAGGAATATAAGGAAGAACAAGGCCAGAGCCCGGTAATGGCCGGTGCGTATGATTTGGACAAGGCAGGCAATGATCCCGCAGGCAAAGGCCAGGGAAGCCAGTGGAGTTTTAAAAAAGATAAAGTCTGTGATGATCTGCGCGTAATTTAATCCCAGCACCGCTAAAGCGGTGTCCACGGCAGTAAAGCCAAAAATATCCATTACAATCCAATGAATATCGGGGAGGTTAAAAGATAAAATACGGATTCATGGGGGATGAATCACGATTGATTAATAC
>JACQQW010000019.1 GCA_016206745.1 Candidatus Omnitrophota bacterium
ATGGGCGTCTTCACCGCCGCCGGTCTTTGCGTCACTGCTGCGCCATGATTTTACCGCCGTGGAAGGGCCTGTGGTCCATAAAAACGCTGCTCAAAAGGAAATTACCGTCCGCAATAGTTCGAGCGGAGCAGATGAGAAATATATTGCCGATGACGCGCAGTTTTCATCCGTCAAAGAAGGGGACACCGTCCTGATCCTGCACCAGATCGACCACAACACCATAGGCACCATGGTGGTGACCCAGCCAAAGCCGTAATTGCGGCCAGAAACCGTTTTTAATCAAGCCCCGTTCGCATATATAATGTGAACGGGGTTTTGCTTTGTGCTATACTTAAAGTTGAGGTGTGACTATGCATGACGTTTTCCTGGCTTTTATTCCGATGTTTTTCGCCATGGATCCGGTGGGGGTATTGCCTCTGTTTGTGTCTTTGACTCAGGGGATTGATTCCCAAACCAAGCGGAAAATCATTATACAATCGCTGGTCACCGCGGCCGCTGTGGCAACGGGGTTTATTTTTTTAGGCCGGTTGATTTTTAAATTTTTAGGCATCACCATGGGCGATTTCATGGTGGCGGGGGGGGCGATTCTTTTTTGTTTGTCCATGCTGGAATTGACCCGTTCGAGTAAAAGCCATGCGGAAAAGTCCGATGAGGTGGGGGCGGTGCCCATCGGCACCCCGCTGATCGTAGGGCCGGCGGTCCTGACCATGTCTTTGGTGCTTTTGAGCCAGCATGGAATTGTTCCGACGCTGGCAGCTGTCTTTTTAAATATTGCTCTGGTTGGGGTTTTATTTACATTTGCGGATTTTTTTGTCGGTTTGATCGGTCCCAGCGGTTCCCGCGCCCTTTCCAAAGTTTTATCGTTGCTGCTGGCCGCCATCGGCGTCATGATGGTCCGCCGCGGCATTATCGAAACCATTACTGCTTTCCAAACCTGATCACATGCGTCGTTTGTTTAATCTTATCTGGGCGGTCATTTTGACTGTATTTTCCGTGGCCGCCATTGCGGCCGCGGCCGGGTATTATTTGATCACATCCACCCAAGGCGCCCGGGCATTGGTCGATTATGCCCTCATGCAATCCGCCCGTTTTGCCTCCGTCACGGCCGGTTCCACCGGCGGCGCCATCGGCAAAGGCCTGGTTTTGAAGAATGTGGAGATCAGGAATTGGCCGCTTTTGGGTCCGGCGGCGGTCATACGCCTGCAGCGGGTGGAGGTCCGGCTTCCTTTGCTTTTAGATTGGAGAAAAATACAGGTCAATGTGTTCAACGGGCGCCTTGATCTGCCTCAATGTGACCCGGCGATTTTCAGCGGCCGTTATATCGACGGCAGCATCCTGGGCAATGCCTATGGGCGGGTCCTGGATGTGTCTGTTATTATGAAGCCATTTTTACCGGCGGAATACTGGAGAAACCTGCGCGGGCAAGTTTCAAATGCCGACTTGACCATTCAGGGGCCGGTCAATGGCCTTCAGGTGAGGGGGCATTTTTACGTCGACCGCATCCAATACGGCACCATGGCCGTGCGTGAAGGATTGGCCCGGGTGAACGTTGAATTCAAACAGGAACGGGGGCAATGGCGGATGCATGGTCCGGTGATGTTGGAAAGCGGTTCAGTCAATGTGCGCCGCAGCACCATTGAGTTGCGCAAAAGCCGGGCCAGCTTTAAAGGGGACTTGCTTAACCCCGCCCTGGCGATTTACGGCACGGCCAAGGCGGATGTGTATACGATCGACGTGGCCATTAACGGGACATTGCGCAATCCCCAGGTGCGCCTGCGGGCCGACCCCTATTTGGCCGAAGACATGGCCATGATGGTTTTGGGGCTGGGCAATTGGGCGCCGTCCGATTTTTCCGCGCAATATAATACCGGGGCCGATACCGGCGCCAATAGGATGGGGTTGAGAAAGAAACTGTCCGACGACCTCAATGTGGGTTTTGAGCTGGAGCAGCTGCCCGCGCGGCCGGGCCGGCAGCAGTCCTCGGGCTATTCCAAGCAATTGGAAGGGGAGCTGTCGATCACGGACAAATTTTCCCTTAACATTGAGGAAAAAATCCTTCCTGAATACGCGGACGAGAAAGACCCCGCCGCC
>JACQQW010000020.1 GCA_016206745.1 Candidatus Omnitrophota bacterium
CATTGATACCGGTAATACCAAATTCAACGACCAAGCTTTTAGAGCGGAAGCCAATAAATTAATTAAATATTTCCTGGCCTCATTGACTGTCCCGGACAAAGACGTCTGGGTCAACTTGTCTCCATATGAAAAAGACCGCATTGTCCCTAAAAATTTAGGCGTCACCGAAATGGGCCGTGATTTATTGGCCCAGGATTATATGCTCAAGCAGATCACTTCTTCTTTAATATATCCGGAAAAAGAAATGGGCAAGGAATTCTGGGGCAAGGTCTATGCCAAGGCCCAGAAAATGTACGGCAATACCAATATCCCGGTGAACACTTTCAACAAAGTGTGGATTGTGCCGGACAAGGCCGTGGTGTGGGAGCATGAAGGCAGCGCTTATGTGGTGGAAAGCCATTTGAAAGTCATGTTGGAGCAGGATTTCTTATCATTGTCTAAAAATACCGCCGCCATGGGATTGAAATCCGATTCCAAGGACGTCAATCAATTAGGCTCAGAGGTCGTCCGTGAAGTGGTCCTTCCCGCTTTGACCAAAGAGGTCAATGAAGGCAAGAATTTCGCCAATCTGCGCCAGATTTTTCATTCCATGATCTTGGCCACATGGTATAAGAAGAATTTGCAAGAAAGCATTTTAGGCAAGATTTACGTGAATAAAAGCAAAACCGCGGGCGTTGACGTCGATGACAAACAGATCAAGCAAAAGATTTATGAGCAGTATTTGCAAGCGTTCAAAAAAGGCGTGTACAACTATATTAAGGAAGACATGGATGCAGCTACCAAGCAGCCTATTCCCCGGAAATACTTCTCGGGCGGTGTGCGGGGATTGGCGTGGAGACCGGATGGGGTCTTGACGGTATGGCGTGGGGCCAGGGCCAATGATTTACCGGCTGAAGCAGAAATTTTGAATGCCGATGGCGCAATGAAATCAGTAACAGTTGGGGTAGGCGCTGCAATGAGAGCGGCCAGTCCGGATAACTCGATGACGGCGGTGGTTTCCGAGACCGAGCAAAATTTCTATACACAAGTTCCGGCAGATCAAATCCCATCGGCTTTTAATGTGCCTTTAGCAGAGCGTGGCCTTCGTGCAGGTGAATTTTGGCTCGCTGAGGTTGATCCAAGTATAGGAGAACTTAAAAAACCAGCCAGTACCGTCAATCCTCTAAAAGACCCTGCGAATTTAGTAGGGGTTAGTACAGGTTTGCTGCAGGCTTTGGCTGGGGCTGGCCATTCTGGCGTACTTGATCAGATTTTGGGCAGAAAATCGACGGCATTCGATAAGGAAATTGATGCCTCTGCCGTTAAGGTGGGAAGATCTGCATTGGAAGCATTGGCAAAAGAATTGGATATTGTCATTATTGTAGGGGGAAATGAAGGGTCTTTCCGTGATCAATCAAAGGACATGCCGGTTGGATTAATCATCAATCCAAATGGTAAGAATGGAATTTATATGTATTTCGGGGATTCGGTTGAGGTCACCAATGGTGTCAAACGTAGCATTGGTCGTCCCGGTACATCTTCAATGGTCACCTTAGTGCCGTTGATGATACCATCGACTGACGGATACCGTATTTCCATGGCGGTTGATAAATTCAATCCAAACAAGCCATTTCCAAGAATCGATCCGGTGATTACTTCCCACAACACCCTGCGTCATGTGTTGGAACAATTGGCGGACTATATGGATGTCACAGATCGACAAGCCTTTTTTCAGCAAATGATTTCAGAGTACACAATTGTCACCCTCGACAGGCCCAGGCATGATCAGCTCAAAGCACAGGCCCAAGAGCTTGGTTTTGAAGTCGCTGAACGGGAAGATGGGGATCCGCTTCTTTTTATCAGGGCTATGTTGGGAATCAAAGGCAAAGACGGTAAAAAGTTGCTGGCCTTTTCGACCGGTGGCGGCAATGAACATATCATGTCCATGATTTTTGCGGCATTATATGGAAAAGCTTTGGCAACCAGTATTTATGCTGCGACACAAACATTGAGAAGCGTTGATAGAGAATTCGTAGGCGAAAAAGCTGGATGGGGAAGTTTAAATCGGGCCCGAGAATATACTCCGGGAGATTTACAAAATTATGCTGATATCAATGCTGCTTTGGATACGGCAAGGGCAGCTGGATTTCAAGTCCCGCAAGGGCCAGTCACAGCCGAACAGTTAAATGCTCATCTTTTAACCCCGGATTCGCCAGAGTTGAGTGGGTTAAAAAATGGAACACCGGCCGCTTTTGTTATAGCATCAAATACCGGAGCTAATGCCATGGATTGGGGTGTATTGCAACCTTATATGCAGCCGGTAACTTGGAGAGAGTCTGTTAATGGATCCGGCACGGTGGTGGTTAGTGGATTTTTAATTAGCAACGATGACGATAAAGTTTACTTCTTCAGGGCTGGGCTTGACACCGATGATGTTGTTGCGTCGCGGTATTCCATTGTGGCCCACAATGATCTTTTGCCAAATCCGCTGATTACGGCGTATGAAAGAACACGAAAACCATATGTCGCCATGCTTGCGTCAGGAAAAGTCGATTTTGATGTCGTGGATGCTTATGTACACAACGTTCGAAGTCTTTTATCTGATGATCCGGGTGCCGGGAGTGTTTTAAGGCAATTGGGATCTGCTGTTGGAAATCAGGAATTTGCTAGGGCGATCCATGAAGTAGAAACATATATTCTCGGCAACCCCACTATAGCAATGGAAGATGGTACTATTCATCATATAGTGCAATATGCCGATGCGGCGGCTTTGGCGCGTGGGGATCGCCGCAGTTTGGATCCTACAAAGCTGACCCACGGTGGTATCGCCTTGGATTCGGCGATGTTGAATTTGCAGGTCCGCAAGGACGGCAAGGGGGTTCCTTTGCCTATATCCCAGCAGCCGATCGGTGCTATGATGAAGATGATTGAGAAAAACGGGATCCAGCCGTTCATCCTCGAGGTGCGGCCGTTTAATTTACCGCCATCCCTGGGTGCCAACACAGAAAAGCCGTCGAAACAGAACCAGTTAAGCAAGCTATAATATTTTCTCCAGCGGAAGACGTATAAATTTGGGGACACGTACCTAATAAAAGGTACATGTCCCCAAATTTTTCCCCCAAAATTCTTTCCCAAAATGCACACATTGTTATATACTTAAATTGTGAAGACGTTTGCTTGGAACGAGGATAAGAACAGGTTATTAAAGCACGAGCGAGGAATTTCTTTTGAAGAGATCGTCTTTCATATTAACAGTGGTGATCTGCTGGCCAGATTAGACCACCCCAACCGGGCCAAGTATCCTCACCAACAAGTTTTCATTGTTTTGACGGGTGATTATGTCTACATGGTCCCCTTCGTTGAAGATGAAGAAAAGTATTTTTTAAAGACGATTATTCCAAGCCGAAAATTGAAACGAGAATATACTTAAAGAAAGGAAGGATAAATATGGGACTGACTAGAGAAGAAAAGGATTTGCTTCGTTCTATTGAGCGCGGTGAATGGCGGGCAACGACCAGGAAATCCGAATTACGTAAATATGAGGCGGCGGCACGGCATATGATGAAAAAGGATGCCCGTTTGAACATCCGCATTTCTTCCCATGATTTGGAAAGTCTTCAAAAAATTGCAATTGAAGAAGGGTTGCCGTATCAGACATTTGTGAGCAGCTTGCTCCATAAATACGTCATAGGACGGTTAGTTGAAGCGTAAGCTGCTTAGAGGGGCAGAGGTAATTTAAAATGCGGGAAGCCATGGTTATGCATGAAATTCATCAAATTCGAGAACGACTTTATCGTGAAGAAAAGAAATTATCCATTAAAGAAAAACTCTCTAAGATCAGGAAAGAGGCCAACGAAGCAGTCCACAAGTATGGGCTAAAATTCAAAAAACATCATCCGTTGGCGCATTAAAAATTTGTTGGGTAATTAAGCAAGCTGTAATACTTTCTCCGTTGGAAGGCGTATAAATTTGGGGACACGTACCAAACGGTACATGTCCCCAAATTTTTTCTGAAAACCTTAGCAATTTGATTGAACCCCGCCCATAATTAAGATAAAATAATTTTAATTTCTATTTAATAATCCCCTTTCCAAAGGATTCCATGAAGTCGTATGTCATTGGTGTGGACGTCGGTGGCACCAATATTAAATTGGGTATTGTGCATTCTTCCGGCAAAATTATTGCCAGAAGCCATTTTGCCACACGGTCTTTTGCTTCAAGTAAAACACAATTAATCGCCGCGCTGGCTGGTAAGATTGAGGCCATGATGGCCAGTGAAGGTCTGGCTAAAAAAGACGTGGCTGGTGTTGGCATAGGTTTGCCCGGGCCCATCGACCACACCAAAGGCATTGTGCGGTTCTTGCCCAACATCCCGGGCTGGCGTAATGTCCGGCTCAAAGCCATTTTGCAGCAAAAGTTAAAGCTGCCTGTATTGATCGACAATGATGTTAAACTCATTACTTTGGCGGAATGGAAATTCGGCGCCGGCAAGGGCGCGGCCAATATGGTGTGCCTGACTTTGGGCACGGGGATAGGCAGCGGGTTGATTTTAGATGGGCGGCTTTATCGCGGCCAGGGCAATGCCGCGGGCGAATTGGGCCATGTGCCGCTCAATGAACAGGGGCCGGCCTGTAATTGCGGGGGATTCGGTTGTTTTGAGGCCTATATCGGCAATCGCCGCCTGGCGGCGCGGGCCGGTGTGGTCATGGGCCGTAAAGGGACCACGCTTGAGGAAATGTTTCAATTGGCTAAAGCCGGCAACTCTAAGGCTTTGAGGTTTTGGCAGGAGACGGCAAATCATTTGGGCAATGGGTTGGTCGCCGTGGTCAATTTATTAAACCCCCAGCTGATCGTCATCGGCGGCGGGGTGGCCAATAATGAACGGTTTCTTTTTAAGACGGCCAGGGAAGTGGTGGCCCGGCGGGCCATGGGCACACAGTCCGCCACGGTCAAGATCGTCCGGGCGGGACTGGGAAATGATGCCGGCATCATTGGCGCACTCGTATTGGTCAATAATGCTCAAAAAAATTAATCCTATATTTTTTATTATTTTGAGCGGCGTTTTGTTTTGTTCTTCCTTTGTCCTGGCGCAATGGGACGTCACTGATCAACCCCAGGGCAAGACCGTCAGCGATATCAAGACCGAAGGCATTGATATCAAGATCGAGCCTGCCAAGACCGTTGAAATGCAGGCGGACCAGGTGGAGTATGGATCCGGCGATAATGTGGCCAGGGCCAAGGGCAATGTGGTTGTGACCTCAGGGACGACCACTCTGTTCGCGGACCAGGTGGAATTGGACCGCGCCAAACAACAAGCCGTGGCCAATGGGCATGTGTATGTGGATGCCCCGCAGTTTCAGGTGGATGCCGACACCGGCAAATTCAATTTTAACGACAAGAACGGCCAGTTTACCAATGCGCGGGTGTTCAATGACCCGTTTCAAATCAAAGGACGGACGATCACTAAAATCAGCGACACCCACACGGTGATGGAAAACGGGTATATGACCACCTGTGACCACGACGTGCCGCATTTCCGCATCGCCATGCGAAAAATGGACATGTATCCCGGGGACAGGGCCATTGCCCGCGGGGTCAAGGTCTTTGTCGGCCCCATGCCGGTGATGTATTTGCCCAAATATACCCAGGACTTGAAAAACAAACCATGGTTTACTTTTATGCCCGGGTATAAAAAAGACCTGGGGTATTTCTTGCTCACCCGTTCGAGGATAAAAATCAATCAATACGTAAGCACCACCTTGCTGCTCGACGCGTATGAACGCACCGGTTTTGCCTGGGGGTCGGAGACTAAATACAAAACGCCCGCTGTGGGGGACGGCCTGGTCCGCACTTATTTTATCAACGAGCGCGCCATTGGGGCCAAACATCCATGGAAAGAAAAGACCATATCGACGGTGCAGAATGAACGTTACCGGCTGGAATGGCGCCACAAATGGGACATCGACCCCAAGACCACCGCCCTATGGCAGGATTACCGTTTAAGCGACGATGTGCTTTTAAATAAATATTTTCAAAGGGAGTTTCGCACTGATCCTGGCGCCGGCACTTACTTTTTATTGACCAGAGCAATGCCGGTCGGGTTCTTGAGCGCCCGCGTTGACCGCAGGGTCAACCGTTTTGTGGGCGATGTTGACCGCACGCCGGAGCTTGCTTATAGCCTGGTGGGCCAGCAGATCGGTGAGAGCGGTTTTTATTTAAAAAGCGGCAATAGTTTTTCCAATCTGGTCAGGCGTGTGCCCAGCCCCAGCGAAGACCGGCGCAAGACCATGCGCGTGGACACGGACAATGAAATTTCATACCCAACAAGAATTTCTTTTGTGCAATTTACCCCATGGGTGGGCGGCGATACTACATATTACAGCCGCACCAACGATGCGCGCAGGCCCACGGACATTGTGCGCGGCACTTTTAAGACCGGCGCGGATTTCAGCACGCGTTTTATGAAAGCCGTCAGCCTCAATAAAGGCCTTTTGGGGACGGGCATCAAGCGCCTGCGGCACATCATTGCGCCGGGGGTGTCTTACCGGTACCAGCATGTGCCCAGTTTTGCGGCTTCCCGACTGAACCAATTTGACAGCGCCATCGACGGGCTGGACAAAGACCATACGATCGGCTTCTCTTTGGAAAATAAAATACAGGCAAAACGCGGCAAATATTCTTTCGATTTGCTGCGGTTTTTGACCTCGGTGGCCTATACGGTCAAGCAAAAAGGCGTCAAGAGCAACCTGGGGCCGGTGAAGAACCTGGTTGAATTTACCCCCGCCGAGTGGGTGAGGGTCGTTTCAGAAACTACTTTTGATCACAGGAAAGGCCACTTGAGTGAAGGTAATTTTGATTTTTATTTCAAGAAAACCGACCGGTTCGGGTTTAGTTTCGGTGAACATTACACCCGCGGGGGCACCCATGATCTGGTCACTCAATTGGCCTATGTGGTCAACCCCAAATGGCGGTTTAGGATTTACACCCGTTTTGACCCCATCTCCAGCCTTGACCTGAAACAGGACCAGTACATGCTTACCAGGGACCTGCATGAATGGGAAATGAATTTAATGTACGGCCAGACCCGCGGCAGCGGCACGGAAGTGCTGATGTCATTTAAGCTCAAGGCATTTCCCGACCAGCCGCTTGATCTGTTTGGGACGTCCTTTCATCAACGCAAAGCAGGGTCACAAAGCAGCATTGAACCATAGAACAGGTATGTCTGTTCTATACCAGGAGTCCTAATGAACATTACAATCATCGGATCAGGATATGTTGGATTAGTCACCGGGGTCTGCCTGTCTTCCATCGGGCACCATGTCATTTGCGTGGACAATAACCCGGATAAAGTCAAAAAACTTAAAGCGGGCAAGGCCCCCATTTACGAACCTGGTTTGGACGCGCTGATGAGGGAATGCGTGAAAAAGAAACGCCTTTCATTCAGCGGTTCCATTAAAGAAGCGGTGCATCAATCGCTGGTCATTTTTTTGGCGGTACCGACGCCTCCTAAGGCCAACGGGGACGCCGACCTGACCTATATAGAGAATGTGGCGCGGGAAATCGCCAAGAGCATGGATTCGTATAAGCTGATTGTGGAGAAATCAACCGTGCCGGCGGAAACGGGCAATAAAATCCAGCGCACCATCCAATTGAACCTGCCCCGGAAATTCAAAAAGGGGCACAAGGTCCTGCTCGAATTCGATGTGGCGTCCAACCCTGAATTTCTGAAGGAAGGCAGCGCGGTGCATGATTTCATGAACCCCGACCGCGTGGTCTTCGGGGTGGAGTCGAAGAAGGCGGAGAAATTATTAAGGGAAATTTACCGGCCGTTGAAAACCAAGGTCCTGGTCACCAACACCGCGTCCGCAGAAATGATCAAACATGCCTCCAATTCGTTCCTGGCGGCGAAGATCTCTTTTATCAATGCGGTCGCGCAGATGTGCGACCGGGTGGGGGCGGACGTTTTAAACGTGGCTGAAGGCATGGGCCTGGACAAGCG
>JACQQW010000183.1 GCA_016206745.1 Candidatus Omnitrophota bacterium
ATCACAAACAGCCGTTTAATGTTGGGCTGGATGAATTTAACAACTGGTTGCAGGGCAGGGAATACACCGAGAAACAGTTCAATGAGATGAAGGAAATTTTACGGCAGGCGCCCTGGCCTGGCATTGATATCAAGACGGCGGATGCGAATCAAACGCTCCTGGAATTGATTCAGGGGAATTTATCCAACGTTATTATCACGTACGGCAATGAGAACGCCGAAGAAATAACGAAATTTTTAAATAGCAACGGTAAGGAGGCCGTGTTCTTACGGGGTGTCAGTGAAGGGGAAGACCCGGAAGAAAGCCGCAGAAACAAGGCCTTAATGGAGGAAGCCTTAAAAGGTGGTAAGCCAGGTAAGATTTATGTGGCCACGCCGGTGTTCGCCAAAAAATACGGGTTCAAAGGCGATTATCGCCTGATCATCATGCACGCCCAGCGCTGGGACACCACGGACCTAAGCCATGCCCTTAACCGCATCTTGCGCAGTCATAAGAAAGATGAGCAGGGAGACAAATATTTCCTCTATGACAGTGAAGAAATCACCCCCTTTATAAATTACGTCAGCGACGACATCCGGGAAATCGAAAAATTGCAAGACCCGAACATCCCGGCGGACATTGCGGAATATATCCGGCAATTTAAAAGAATAGAGAAACAAGATTTGGAACAAAGAGAGCCGTATGCCATGTTGGAATTGGTGACGGATTTCCGGCAATTATTGCTGCGTTCCAGCGCGCATGAGCATGCCATTTTGAATATGTTCCGCAACGCCTATACAACAAATTTTATATATAACTTATACAACACCGCCCAAAACGACGAAGAAAAGGAAGCCCTTAAAGAGGCGTTATTTAAAGACGCCGTGAGTGGCCACGCCCAGCAAGAACTCAATGACCGGTATTTGACCAGCATAGAATGGTTCAATGCCGCCCATAAAGCGAGTATCGAGGCCGTGCAAATTATGCTTAAAGATTTGCTGGTCCTGCACCGCAAGAAATTGGATCCGGAAACGGTCAAGAAAATAGAAGAGTATCTGAACTTCCTCGAACAGCGCAAGAACAAGACGCTCAATGAATTGCATCCGGTCAATAATTCCCCTCAAGAGTGGAAAAAGGCCATTCGCGAGGCGGGGAAGGAGGAACGCGTATTTACGCCGGAAGAATATGATGCTTTCTACGAAGGCGCGGCCTATTTGGCCCGTTGGAAAATGGCCAGTGATATAAAGAGTGTTTATGAAAATTCTTATGCCAATGTGGTGGAAGTAAGCTATTTAGAAGACACCGTGGCAGATGCCCTCAAAGGCAACGGGGACTTGGTCAAAAAGGGCCGGCTGACCCCCAAGGGCGTTCAGGTTGTGCAGCTGATGGAGGCCCTGCAGAAGCTTAGCCCGCAATTAAATCAAGCGCTGGCCAAGCTGCTCAAATCGAATGATGTGGCGCAGGCCAGGCAGCTGCTGGGGGCCCAAGCGAGGCCACAGGACATTGCTTTTGCCGCGTTGCTGGCGGCCCTGGGTCTGGTAAGCCATAAAGAGGAGTTGCAAGAGCAGTTGAAAGCGCTGCACGAAGATCGTAGATTGTTCCCCACCGTCGTCATTTTGTCCCGCCTGGCCGAGGCCCAAGGGAAAACCGAAATTGTGGAAGCTCTAAAATACCTGGTCAATCAAGACCTGATCCAGCAGGAAGATGGGCCTGGAATGCCAAAGCTGGGAATGGTGGACAACTGGATGTCCAAATTATCCCCAGATGCCTGGGTGAAAGATTCGCCCTTTGTCGAGGCCCACGGACTTGACGTGAATGTCTCTCTGGCTCTGGCCAGGTTTAACATAGACAGTTTAAAAGCCGTTGCCGCGGGCACCACGCTTGCGCCGTATGAGGTTTTGACCGCGCTGGCCCTGTCAGAGGCGTTCGATGAGCTGGCGGCCCAGGCCCAGCGCCATAAAGATGATCAATTCAAAGAGCAGGTGGAGTCTTTAAAGAACATTATAGAGAGGTTGAAACGGCAAGCCCTGGACGAAGAAAAAGCCGATATGCTTAAAGACACCCCCTATAATCTTGACCATCCCGATACAGAGGCCAATGTGCCGATTGTGCTCCAGGTGCTGGACGCGCTGGAAAAAAAGTACGGTTTTAAAGCAGGCGAACTAGTGGATCGTAAGGTCCTCAACACGGACAGCCATGACCGCATCAAAAATGTCTTGCAACAGCGAAAAATCATGGAAGTTGTCCGTTCCCTTGGATCCCTAAGCCCAGCGCTCAAAAGCCAATTGGTCAAGGTGTTCAAGGGCAGGGACGAGATGGAGCAGGCCAAGGCCCTGATGGCCGCGGGAATCACGACGCCGCAGGAAATGCAATTGGCCGCGCTGCTATTGAAGCTAAGGCTGGTTAACAAGAATTCACTGCTCCAGGAAATAGAAAAGGCCCGCAAAGTCCAATCCATATTGCCCAATGTTTCAGCCGTGTACCTCGCGGCCCAGGACAAAGGCCGCAAAGCCGTTGTACAAGCCTTGAAGCCTTTATATGATGCCGTACACGCCGCGGAAACTCCCTTGGAAATATCCGCCACCGGTGAGACAACCTTTACTGGCGCCGTCTTTGCCGGTATTGTAAACGTTTTTGAGCAATTAAGCCTTGAAGACTTAAGGGCCATCGCCGGCAAAGGGCTTAATTCCCTTAATCCATACGAGGTCTTAACAGCACTTGGTATTCCGGAATTTTTGGAGGACATCTTGACCAAGGCCCAGGGCCAAGAGCAGGAAATCAGAGAACAAATGGTCCGTTTGGCAGAAGATATGCGCCAGCAATTGGAAGCATTAAAACTGCAAAGCCTGGCCTATGAAGCCGCCCAGATCATCAGTAAAGGGCGCCGGTACACCCAACGGATTTCAGATGACCGGCGGCTGCAAATACTCCTGGATGCGGTCACTTCGTTGGAACAAAAATACAAGGTGGAATTGACCTATACAGCGGCCAATGAGTATGAAGGGGCTGACCTCAGGCTGGTCAATCCGGACGCCGCCCGGATGGTGGAGGAAACGCTGGAGCAAATGAATGCAGCGGCTAAAAAGGACCAGAAAAGCTGGTGGAACACAGCGCGCAAAAAAACCGCCAAGGTTGCGGGCATTGCGGCCATGATGTTCATGTTCCATTTTGGCCATAATGCGGACGCTCATAATAATAGGGGAGATCACGGTACAGGTGGAATGCCGGCGCCTACTTCTCCGGTCACTACCCCGCCGGCGCCGTTTACGCTGCCTGCTGTTCCCGCGCCGGGACCGAACCCTGATCCAATGCCGGCACCAGGTGGCGGCGGCGCAGGAGGAGGAAAAGCTTCGGGCGGCAATGCGCCGGTGGTGGTAGAACAAGTCGGTGAACATCGAGGGCTGGCATTAAGGATCGACGCTCCGGCTAAGGCCACACAAGTTCGAGATGGAAAAGATCGAATAAAAACCACATTTGCCTCAAAGCGCGGAGAATCGCCGGGCATTACTTCATCTGTCGCCTCTTCTCCCAAGAGGTCAGACAGAGGAAATGCAATACAAGGGACAAAAGCAGGACAAGTAGTTAGCAGCACAGCAGTTGCAGCAAAACGTAGTCCTAACAGTGAAGTTGCAGTTAGAGAGGTTAGCGCGAGCTTTGTCTCGCCGGAAGCACAAGAAGGTGTAGAGACGCATAGCAATGCGTCTGTACAAGAAGTTGATGTGCCAGAAGGTACGGGCTCTGACAGGACGAGAGATCGCTCTCGTGCCGCAGATGATGATCGCAGTACAAATGTTGTACTTGACAATGGAAATAGCGCGTCTAACCATACGCCCGGTTTACGCCGTGCGAATGATGGTATAAGCGCCCAAGGTGTATCAACCACAGAAGCAGAGAGTCTGCCTAGTGTACAAGGTGGACAAACTATGGAAGTGGGAAATATACGCTCTGAGGGTGGCGACGTAGGCGCTACATATACAGGAATCAGGAAGTACATGTCCTTGGCAGGGACTCTGTCTCTGGCAGGAATTGCTTATCTGGCAATAGGTGCAAGGAGTCTGTCCAGCCGGATAGGTATAAGGACAAGCCACAAATCTCAAGGTTCTCGAAGTGTGCCCAACGGCAGGCATAAAGAACCTAAATCTGCCGCAGTGCAAGAAGTGTCTGTCCCATCAGTTGATGGCCCTAATCAAAACAGGGTCAAAACCGACGGTAGGGTTCGTGCGTCCTTCCAATATATAAATAATCTTCTCAGCCGCATCAAAGCATTAACCAGCGTGACCTTCTTCATTTCATTTGTCGAAATCCTAACAACCTTTATCCAACGCAAAGGGGGTACCACATGGTCGCCCAACAACTCAAATTCCAACACGTCGTCAACCTCCCCAACATCGACTCTCAAATCGCCACAGCCCGCGACTCCCGCAACAGGACCCACATCTACCTCATCGTCAACCATCAAGGCCCTGTTTACAAAAGGAACGGTATCAACGGCACCTGGGACATTGTTGGTCCCGGCGATCGCCGCCTTGTCCTTGATCTTATTGACGCCGGCAACGGCCGCGGCCGCCTTGCCCGGTATAGCACCGGTAATGTCGTTTGTTAGCGCGTATATTGTTCCATATTTGATCGTATCGGCTGTTTTGAGCCTGTTCATATTGTTGTTTTGGGACCATACAGAACATATAATTCGCAGGGCATGGCAAGTTTTGATGGCATGGTTTAATCCTGACGGCATTCAGGCCGTTTCTGCGGCCCCCCACAATGTGGTCACGAACCAGACTACTACCGCCAAAGCAAAGCCACTGAGCCATTATATTCATCTGGGTATTTTCGGCGTGGCCGGAGGCGTTGTTCTTTTATGGAGTATTGGCGGACTGCCCTGGCTGACCCCGTTGTTCTTCCCTATTGTCGACAGCGCCATTCACAATATCACGCCCTACTTAACGGCATTATTTAAAGATGTCCCTGCGGATTCCGTCCTTGGGTGGGTCAAAACCGCTTTTGATGCCTTTAAGCTTTCTAATGACATCCCGGACCTTGTCGTTAAATTGGCCATTACTTTTGCCTTGAGTATAGAATCGGTTTTGGTCAAAAACTTCCCCAATTTAAAGAACATTTTTAAAAAAGAAAAAGATAAAGAAAAAGATGTGGTGTCCAAACAAAGCCTTGGTGTTCTGCTGTGGGACACCTTGAATTTTGCCGCGTTGCTGTACCTTGTATTCAGCGGTATTCATATCATTGAAAAAGGGGCAATCAACAGTGCTCTGGGACATATTATTCAGTGGAATATTTATGAAGCATGGAATGTACTCAAAAATATATTCAGCAATGGATTTGACCGTCAAACCGTCTTTGAACTCATCATGGTCGGCATGTTCTTCAAGGTCTTTTACTTTGGGACAGGCATTGTTAAAAAACTTTTCCAAGGCGAAGAATATTTGCTTAAGGTCAATGCCCATGGCAAGTCCCGCAGGAACACGGTCATACAAGACATGAGAGCAATTTTTACGGCCTATTTCGGCCCGGAAGCTGTAGGCCAATTTAATGAGATCATTGCGGGCGTACCGACCAGCCGCGCCGGCAATAAGCAAATTGCCCGGGCCTATTTGATTTTATTGAAGAATCTTAAGGGCATTCATGATCTTTATACCCGAAATGACCATACCCGTCCGGAATTCGTTCAGGAATTCTACGCGGCCTTGTCTAAACAGGGCACCATGGTTAAATTCTTTAAAGGCATTCCATTTCTTGTGATGTTTGTCGGATTGGCTGTTGGCATGGTCCATAATTACTGGATCATGTTATACGCAGGTTTAATGATGAAATTGGTGTTCGGCGGTTTCGCGGAAGAATCCAGAAAGCTCTTTAAAAGCGTGTTTGGCGTGTACCGGATAAAGGCTTTGCAGAATTTGTCTCCAAAGTGGCGGACCATCATCGGAGTTCCGTTTGCGCCGTTGGTGTTTGCGGCAGGGGTGGGCGCATTTTTGTGGAGCATGCTGGAGAAATTCCTTTTGCCTGTGGCTTTATATATTTCCCAACGGGATTTTGAAGCATGGCATAAACCGGACATTGGTGTGCCTGCGGACAAGCAAGAAGAAGCCCGCGATAAAACCAAGAAAGAGATCATGACGGTATTGGCTTATTTAAAGAATCCCAATGCCCTGACAGGGCTGGAGCCATTAAAGCTGCGCTACGCGGCAGCCACATTTGATTTTTCGATCCGCTGGAATTTCTTGTATTCTTTTGGTTATTTCTTGCTCTTTCGTTTGTTTATGTACGTCGTTTCACACATTACCCCGGGTATTGTAGGGGCCATCGAACAGATTCCTTCATTCAAGCATATTTTAACCAATGAGCAGGTCATTTGGGGATGGCTGGGCCCGGTGCTGGAGCGAGTGCTGCCATTGGATTGGGTGACTGATGCCAAGCATTTATTTAAATTCACCGGGTCTGAGATCTTGAGATTGCATTTGCTGGGATTCTTGCTGCATCCATGGGCCGCAATCAAAGTCGTGTTGGACAAATTTCTTGATTTTAATGCGGCCAAGGCTTTCGCGGGGCTTTATGTCAATCCGCAGTTAGGTTATAAGAAATACGGCGTCCCCACTCTTGAAGCAGACCAACTCATTGACCGTTTGTTCTCAGACAGCGGCAGTATTAAGCCAGAGGAAAAAGAAAACATCAAAAAACAACTGGAACAAGCCCATCAAAGCGGCAGGTTAAGGTTTAAGAGCCCATTATCAAGGGTCCTTTTGACTGAGCATTTTGGTTTGATCATGGAAGGTCAGAATTTTGATGCCGTCAGGCAGCGTGATTCTTTATTGTCCTTAACCAAACGGACTTTGAGGAAAACATTGCTCGCGGTCTTGTCGGGGATCATCGTATTGACGCTGCCGGTTGTGCCGTACTTTATTTTTGTCGGTTCCAATAAGTACGCATTTCGTAATCAGTTCTTTAGTTTATTGACCCAGCAGCAAATGCGCCAATACCACAGCATTGTGGGTTTGATGACCGTTAACGCGGAAATTGCGGCGGGGGTAGGGATCGGGGAAAAACTGGAAGGTCTGCCTAAAGTTTTAGTTCATTTGGCGGAAGGCGCAAGCGCCCCGAATGGATACCATGGGTCGGCGTTGAATATAGCGGAATCGTTCTTAAAATTGTTCGGCATAGATCCGAAGAATGATGTGCCGCATGTTCAAAATTGGGTTGCATCCACGTTTGGCTTCAAGGGTGATCTTAGAAGTTGGGCAGAGTATCTCACAGTCAAGAATGCTTATGGCGAAACCATAGCGGCAAAGGATTTGAAAGGACTCCCTCCGGAGGTTGCAAAACATATAGATAAGCATGGTGAGTTCCCGGATTATGAATTGTTTGATCAATGGTACCAGGAAGCCAAAGACAAAAAGAATGGCAAAGCCCGGATGACCGAAACCCTCAACTGGCTGAGGGACAATTTGGGTGAGGCAAATTTTGACATCACGAAATACGCGGGACTTAAGGACAATGCGGCTTTGACGGCGAAATTGAAAGAAGACGGGGTGGTGGCCGCATTGCTGGTCAAGAAAATCAATGAAAGCAATGCCCCAGGCATTGTTACTGCCCGGACGGAAAAAGATCCGCAAGGCAATGGGCCGGTCATCAAGATTGATATCATCCGGTTGGGACCCAAGGGCCAAAGTGCCATCAAGATTGAGCAAGGGGACGGTAAAGCCATCGAGATCAATGCCGAAGGAGAAGTGGTCCCCGCCGCGGATGATATCAAAGCGGATTTGGTGCCCCAATCCACCGCCAAACCATCCGGCCCGCGCATTATATTGACCACTTCGGCGGAGAGTTTGATCGGCGGGCCATTGAATATGTCCAAACTCCATGAGGCATTGGCCAAAGAGTTAAAGCGTGAAGCCAACAGCGTTTTGGTGTTCGGCATCCAGGAAGAGGCCAATAAGGCAAGCGCGCAAGACCGTCCGGAAGGCAATGTGGGCGCGCTCATGAACGCCTTGAACCAGAGATATGGTAATGTGACCACGCTTTACAAAAATAATGAAGAATTGTTCGGGCCCGTAATCACTTTGGAAGATTTTCAAAAAGCCCTGGCCGACGGACGCTTGACCACCCAGGAAATCCAGGCATTGCCCAAAGCGTTCATTGAATTTCTGGAAAAGAAAGCCGGGTATAAACCCGAGGATACGGGCAGGGTCATCACCATCGATGAAATGGCCGCTATCGCCGACAGAGAAAAAGTCCTGGCGTCCAGGTCCAAAGAATTCTGGACGGTGTTTCATGTGGATGTGGACGAGGTCATTAAGAATGGGAATGTTTCCGTCCAGGATTTAAGGATCCAGGCGGCGCAGTGGCTCAATGATGGCAGGGATCGCAAGGGCAAGGCTGTCCGTATTCAGATCGCTCAATACGGGGAGCATTCTCTAAGCGGCGATTTGCTCACCGTGTCTTTGGCGAAGCTTTTTGAAGACCCCCTCCCTAGCCCTCCCCACAAGGGGGAGGGAACATTGGGTGAGAGGACTCTCCACAAGGGGGAGGGAAGATACCTCGATGACATCAACGCTTTGTTTGCCGCCAAAGCGGAAGAATATAAAGACGGGCATTATTTCGCGGACCCGGTCAAGGCCAGGTCCCTGAAAGAGCAAGCCATGCCGCCGGAACAGCCGACGGAGAAACAGCGGGTCACGGTCAAGAATTTCGCCGAGATATTGTCCCGGGACAAGGCCGCGATGGAACAAAAGCAGGCCAGGACCGCGGCCCAAACATTGGCCGCGTTGACAAACATCCCCGGACAGTGGAAGACCCTGGATGAATTGTTGCGGCCGCAGCAGCATGGCGAACGTTACAGCAAAGACCTGCACGGCAAGGCGTATGAGGCTTTGGGGGCCGCTTTAAAAGACGCCACCGGTCACGCGCCGCGGACATCGGAGGAATTCGCCCAGGCCATGGAGTTCGTGGCCAGGAAACTGATGGGCCGGCACGACGAGGTCCCGTTCAAAGATATTATCGACCATCTGGCAAAAGAAATGCAGCAGGCGCAGGACCGCGAAAAAGCAAATCGCGCCCGCAATGAAGAGATACGAAAATTGGAGGGAAAAGACCCCACAGAGATCGCTAAGATTAAAGAAGATCTTAGAAAGAAGCACGAAGATGATTTAAGGGCACATGTGTTTGAACGGAATTATGCCTATGAACGCGAGAAACAATTTATTTCATTTGCCCATCCTGAACCAAGCTCGAGCGGATGGCGGGGGACCGTTACGGGATGGCTTCGCAATACACAACAGGCGCGGTTAAAGCAAGATTGGGAAGACAAAGCGGACCTGGCGCAACACCTGACCATGAGCAAAGGGGTCTTTGCCCAAGACCTGAAATATAAAATTGCCAAAGACGATATTATTCGCATCGGCAGGGAACTTGGCCCGCAATGGTTCAAGGCGGAATACGCCGGCGATGATCCGGCCTTGACGGGCAAGAATTATGCCAGGGCCATTGCTTTGGTTAAGAAAGACCAGGAGATCATTGGATTGCGCCTGCATACACTGCAGTCTTCGCGAGACAAAGCGTATGACGATGTCCGCGTTCAAATGGCGGAAGAGCAAAAGAAGATCATCGAATGGAATTACCAAAAAGACATTGTCCAAAAGGCCGAGGTCAAGGCCGGCTTGGAACAGCAAATCCTGTCGGCACAGCAAGCCATTGAAGGATTAAGGAAAAAGTTGATTGAGATCGATCTCAACAGGTTTGAAGAAGAGAATTCCGGGGCGCAAAGAAACAGGTTCGCGCAGGAGGACGCGCAAGAGGAATTAAAGAAACAACGGGAAAAGCCCATGGAAGAACGGCGCAAGGCCTTGCTGGACGGCATCGGCAAAACCAATGCAAATCTCAAGGCCGCCGCGGATTTGAAGGTGCACCAGACGGTCCTGGAACTGGAAGACCTGGCAAAAGCTTCCGAAAAGACGAGGGAAGTCAAAGAGTTATTGGCCAAGGCGGCGCAACTGATGGCGGAAGGATATTTAGGGCAGGGCGAAGCAGGGCTGGCCCAAGCGCGCGAACATGTCAAGGCCATCACTACCAGCGCGGTTTTGGCGTACGCGAAGGGCGGGCAAACGCCGCAAGTCGAACAGCTCACCCAAGCCCTGGCCTCTTTGAACATAGCGGCGGTGAACAAAAATATTAGAGATGATGAGGTCAAACGTCTTAGCGCCAAGCTCCATATGTCACCGGAGGAAATGGCAAAAATTGTGACCCTCAAGAAAGTGCTGCGGTATCTTAACGGCTATGACGAGGACGGACAGCATCATAAAGGCCGGATTGAAATCGCCGATGGAATGGACATTTTGACCCATGACCCGGCGCAGTTGGATCAGTTGATAGCCGGCAAAGAAGCGAAAATACAAATAGAAACTATTGAATTACATAAGGCCCGGGCGGCTAAGGACGATCAAAAAGTCAAGCAGGTCCAAGAGAATATTAAAACGCTTAATCAACTCGTTGAAATGCTCAAAGAAAAAAGAGACGCGCTCACCGCCATCACGCGGCTTAGCGACCAGCCCATCCATGATTTGAGCCGCTCGATGGAAGGGGAAATCAATTTGGTCTTGCGGGAGCGCCAGATCCAGGTCCGCCAGGCCTACGCGCGGTTCTGGGA